>JBGPSQ010000018.1:0-23999 GCA_041490205.1 Gallionellaceae bacterium | reverse complement strand
CATCGCCAGGTGCCCCGTTTCCGCAAAGTTGATCGCATATTACATGGTGTCGTGGTCGCGGATTTCGCCGATCAGGATCACGTCCGGCGCCTGGCGCAGCGTATCCTTCAGCGCATCGTGCCAGTGATTGCAGTCCACGCCCACTTCGCGGTGGGTGACGATGCAATTCTGATGTGGATGAACGTACTCGACGGGGTCCTCGATGGTGATGATGTGCCCGTGCGAATTCTTGTTGCGATGGTTGATCAGCGCGGCCAGCGTGGTTGATTTTCCAGATCCCGTGCCGCCCACCAGCAGCACCAGCCCGCGCTTCGCCATCACCACCTCCTTCAGGATGGGAGGCAGGCCCATTTCATCGAAATCGGGAATCTTGGTGGTGATGGTGCGCAGTACCATGCCGGTATGGTGCTGCTGGGTGAATATGTTGACGCGAAAGCGGCCTATTCCCTCAGGGTTGATGGCGAAATTGCACCCCTTGTTCGCCTGGTATTCTTCCCACTGCTTATTGTTCATGATGGCATGCGCCAGATGCTTGGTTTCATCCGGCGTCAACGGCTTTGCGCCTTCGACCGGCGCCATCTTGCCGAACGCCTTAAAGGCAGGCGGATAACCGGCAGTGATGAACAGGTCGGAAGCCTTGCGCTCAAGCATCAATCGCAGCAGCTTGTTGATGAAGTCGTTGCACTTCTGTCTGAGTTGTTCGTCCATGTTCACTTAATCCCGGAAATTCGGCCTTCAGTCCATAATGACAGCATGGGAATGGCCATTCCAAATAAAAAGAGCGGCGCAAGCCGCTCTTTTTATAAGGGTGAAAAGTTACTATTTGATGATAGCGTTGAGCTCGCCCTTGGTATAGCGGGTGACCATGCTGTCCAGCGAGATCGGCTTGATCTTCGAGGCTTGCCCGGCACAACCGAAGGCTTCGTAACGCGCCTTGCAGATTGCCTTCATGGCCTTGGTGGTTTCGGCCAGGAATTTGCGCGGATCGAAATCCTTGGGGTTCTGCGCCAGGTAACGGCGGGTAGCGCCGGTGGAAGCCATGCGCAGGTCGGTGTCGATGTTCACCTTGCGCACGCCGTGCTTGATGCCCTCGACGATTTCGGCAACCGGCACGCCGTAGGTCTGCGGCATCGCACCGCCGAACTGGTTGATGACTTCCAGCCACTCCTGTGGCACGCTGGAAGAGCCGTGCATCACCAGATGGGTATTGGGAATGCGCGCGTGAATTTCCTTGATGCGGCTGATCGCCAGGGTGTCGCCCGTGGGCGGCTTGGTAAACTTGTATGCGCCGTGCGAAGTGCCGATCGCAATCGCCAGTGCATCCACCTGGGTCGCCTTCACGAATTCGGCGGCCTCATTGGGGTCGGTCAGGAGCTGGTCATGCGACAGCGCGCCTTCCGCTCCGTGGCCGTCTTCCTTCTCGCCGTGGCCGGATTCCAGGGAACCCAGGCAGCCCAGTTCGCCTTCGACGGAAACACCGACCGCGTGGGACATTTCCACCACGTGGCGGGTGACGTTCACATTGTATTCGAAGGAAGAAGGGGTCTTGCCGTCGGTCATCAGCGAGCCGTCCATCATCACGCTGGAAAAGCCGGACTTTATCGCCTGAATACAGATGGCGGGCGAGGCGCCATGATCCTGGTGCATGACCACGGGGATGTGCGGGTAAGCTTCGACCGCAGCTTCGATCAGGTGACGCAGAAAAGCCTCGCCCGCATATTTGCGCGCACCGGCAGAGCCCTGCATGATGACCGGGCTGTTGCATTCGTCAGCGGCTTCCATGATGGCCTTGACCTGTTCCAGGTTGTTGACGTTGAACGCAGGCAAACCGTAGCTATTTTCTGCTGCGTGATCGAGCAGTTGACGTAAAGAGACAAGTGCCATTTTTTTCTCCTGAACTAAAAAATATTCCTAAAAACCGTGTTCGAGCCGGGCAGTTTAAGTTTAACGCTACCGGGCTACAACCCCTTACTCCGCGTGGTGATCGCCCACGCGTACAATCTTCATGGTATTGGTGTGGCCCGCCTTGCCTATGGCTTCGCCTATGGTCATAACCATCATGTCCCCGGGCTGCACCAGCCCCAGACGCACCAGCTCATCTTCCGCAGAGTGCAGCACTTCGGAAGGAAATTTCGAGTCGATGTGGAACGCAATCGGGTGCACGCCGCTGAACAGCGTGACTTTGCTCAACGTGGATTTGGTCGGGGTCAGCGCAAAAATGGGCACCCCGGCATTGACGCGCGACATCCACAGTGCAGTGGAGCCGGACTGGGTCAATGCCACGATGGCCTTCACCTTGAAGTGCGAGGCTGCATACAACGCAGACATGGCGATGGACTGGTCGATACGCGAAAACTTCGCGCGGGTACGGCGGCGATCCAGCTCGCTTTCTTCCGCTTCCTTCTCGGCCTTGAGGCAAATCCGCGCCATGGACTCTATGGTTTCCACCGGATAGTCGCCCACGGCGGTTTCCGCCGACAGCATCACCGCATCGGTGCCGTCGAGCACCGCATTTGCCACGTCGGATACCTCGGCGCGCGTCGGGATCGGGTTGGTGATCATGGATTCCATCATCTGGGTCGCGGTGATTGCCAGCTTATTCCTGGCGCGCGCCATCTTGATCATTTTTTTCTGCAGGCCGGGCACGGCTGCATCGCCGACTTCCACCGCCAGGTCGCCGCGCGCCACCATGATGGCGTCGGATGCCTCGATGATTTCATCCAGCACGGGGATGGCCTCTGCACGCTCGATCTTGGCCACCAGCAGGCTCTTGCCGCCAGCGGCGTGCATCAGCTCACGCGCCAGTTTCATATCGTCTGCGGAGCGAGGGAAGGACACGGCAAGAAAGTCGGCGTGAATCAGCGCCGCAGTCTTGATGTCTTCCTTGTCCTTTTCGGTCAGCGCGGGCGCGGTCAGCCCGCCGCCCTTGCGGTTGATACCCTTGTTGTTGGAAAGCACGCCGCCGCGCACCACCTTGCAGTGCACTTCCGTACCCTTGACTTCGACCACGTCGAATTCCAGCATGCCGTCATTTAGCAACAGCACCGAGCCCTTGCTCACATCGTTCGGCAGCTCCTTGTAGTCGAGGCCGACGCGCTCCTGGGTGCCCAGCTTGTCCCACGCCGCATCCAGGATGAAATGATCGCCATTTTTGAGCACGATCTTGTCGTTCTCGAACTTGCGCACCCGGATCTTGGGACCCTGCAGGTCAGCCAGGATGCCGATGGTACGCCCGGCATCTTGCGCCGCGGCGCGCACTTTTTCGGCGCGGGCCATATGGTCTTGCGCCGTACCATGCGAAAAATTCATCCGCACTACATCCACCCCGGCGCGGATCATCTGCTCCAGTACTTTCTGGTCGCTGGAGGCGGGGCCCAAGGTTGCAACAATTTTTGTTCTGCGAAGCATAGACTTCCTGTTGTTATAGTGTTGCGTGGTTATTTCTTGGCGCGCTGTTCCAGAATTTCCACGGCAGGCAGCGTTTTGCCTTCGAGGTATTCAAGGAACGCCCCACCGGCGGTGGAGATATAGCTCACCTTGTCGTAAATGTCATATTTCTGGATCGCGGCAATGGTGTCGCCGCCTCCCGCCAGGGTAAACGCCTTGGTGTTGGCGATGGCCATGGCGATGGTCTTGGTGCCCGCACCGAACTGATCGAACTCGAACACGCCAACCGGGCCGTTCCACACCACCGTGCCTGCCTTCATGATGATGTCGGCCAGTTCCTGCGCGCTCTTCGGACCAATATCGAAAATCATGTCGTCATCGGACACCGAATCTGCATCCTTCAACACGGCGGGTTCGTTGGCGTCGAATTTCTTGCCGCATACCACGTCCACGGCGATGGGGATGGTCGCGCCGCGCGCACTCATCTTTTTCATCAGGCTCTGGGCGGTGGGAACCAGGTCGTCCTCGCACAGCGACTTGCCGATTTTCTTGCCCGCAGCCTTGAGAAAGGTGTTGGCGATGCCGCCTCCGACCACCAGTTGTTCGCATTTCTCGGACAGGGACTCCAGCACGGTCAGCTTGGTGGAAACCTTGCTGCCGCCGACGATGGCGACCATCGGGCGTGCCGGGTTGGCCAGCGCCTTGGTCAGCGCATCCAGCTCTTCGGTCAGCAGGATACCGGCGCAGGCTGTGGGCGCATATTTGGCGATGCCGTGGGTGGATGCCTCGGCGCGGTGCGCGGTACCGAAAGCGTCCATCACGAACACGTCGCACAAGGCGGCATATTTCTTCGCGGTCTCGTCCACGTTTTTCTTTTCGCCCTTGTTGATGCGGCAGTTCTCCAGCACCACCAGCTCGCCCGCGGCGACATCAAAGCCGCCGTCCACCCAATCCTTGATCAAACGCACTGGTTTGCCCAGGCGCGCGGCGATGTTGTCCGCCACCGGCTTGAGCGAATTTTCCTCGGTCCAGTTGCCTTCTTCCGGACGGCCCAGGTGGGAGGTGACCATCACCTTGGCGCCAGCCTTGAGGCAATGGTTGATGGTCGCCATCGAGGCGGTAATGCGCGCGTCGGAAGTAACCTTGCCGTCCTTGACGGGCACGTTGAGGTCGGCGCGGATGAACACGCGCTTGCCCTTCAGGTCCAGGTCGGTCATGCGTATGAATTGAGCCACTTTCTACTCCTGAAAATAAAATTAACCACGAAGGCGCAGCAATCGTTCGTGCTGTTGATGCAACTGCGTGGGCAATCTTTCCCGAGGTAAATTCTTCCCCGGCATCAAGGAAAAACGCGGGGCACAGATTGCTCCGTGCCCCGCGCATTCACTTACTTGGCAATATGACGCACCAGACGCATCAGGTTGCAGGTATAGCCATATTCGTTGTCGTACCAGGCAACGACCTTGACGAAGGTCGGGTCGAGCTGAATGCCTGCTTCCGCATCGAAAATGGATGGCTGCGAGCAGCCACGAAAATCGGTTGCCACCACTTTTTCGTCGGTGAAGCCCAGCACGCCTTTCAGCGGGCCACTCTCGGAAGCCGCCTTCATTGCGGCAACGATCTGGTCGTAAGTCGTTTCCTTGTTCAGTTCAACGGTCAGGTCAACCACCGACACGTCGGAAGTCGGCACGCGGAACGCCATGCCGGTCAGCTTCTTGTTGAGCGCCGGGATCACCACGCCCACGGCCTTGGCTGCGCCGGTGGAAGACGGGATGATGTTTTCCAGGATGCCGCGGCCGCCGCGCCAATCCTTGTTGGATGGGCCGTCCACGGTCTTTTGCGTAGCAGTGGCTGCATGCACGGTGGTCATCAGGCCGCGCTTGATGCCGAAGTTGTCGTTCAGCACCTTGGCTACCGGTGCCAGGCCGTTGGTGGTGCAAGAGGCTGCGGAAACGATGTTCTGTCCGGCATAGGTGTCGTGGTTCACGCCGTACACGAACATCGGGGTATCGTCCTTGCAGGGCGCGGATTGCACGACCTTCTTGGCGCCCGCGTCGATGTGCTTCTGGCAGGTTTCCTTGGTCAGGAAAAAGCCGGTGCACTCGATCACGATGTCTGCGCCCGCTTCTTTCCACTTCAGGTTGGCCGGGTCCTTCTCGGCGGTCAGGCGGATTTTCTTGCCGTTCACGACCAGGTTGCTGCCGTCCACTTTCACGTCGCCGTTAAAACGGCCATGCACGGAATCGTACTTCAGCATATATGCCAGGTAGTCGGGCTCGAGCAGGTCGTTGATCGCGACCACCTCGATCTCAGGGAAATCCTTGGCGGCGGCACGGAACACCATGCGCCCGATGCGGCCAAAACCATTGATGCCAACTTTGATTGCCATATTCAATACTCCTCGATTTTATATAAAAATTTTATAGTATGCCTTTGACCGTCTTCACGACATTGTGGCTTGGCCGAGACCGCGTCCCTTAACATGCGCTACGCTCATGTTAGCCTCCGCCGCAATGCGGTTGCAGCCATTTACCCAATAACTTTTTTCACTGTCGCAACGACGTTGTCCACGGTGAAACCGAAGTGCTTGAACAATTCCGGCGCCGGTGCGGATTCGCCGAAGCAATCCATGCCGATCACAGCACCCTCCAGTCCCACATATTTGTGCCAGTAGCCGGTCACGCCCGCCTCCACCGCCACGCGCTTCACGCCCTTGAGCAGCACGCTATCCTTGTATGCCTGATCTTGACGATCGAATACGTTGGTCGAAGGCATGGACACCACGCGCACGTTAACGCCCTCGGCTGCCAATGCGGCTTGCGCCTTCATCGCCAAATCCACTTCGGAGCCGGTGGCGATGATGATGGCTTGCGGTTTGCCGCCCGCAGCTTCGGACAGCACGTAGCCGCCCTTGCGGATGTTTTCGATCTGCTTCGCATCGCGCTTCTGGAACGTCAAATTCTGACGGCTGAAAATCAACGAGGCCGGGCCGGTCTTGCGCTCTACCGCGCACACCCACGACACGATGGATTCGGTGGTGTCGCACGGACGCCATGTATCCATGTTGGGGATGAAGCGCAGAGTGGTGGTCTGCTCCACCGGCTGGTGGGTCGGGCCGTCTTCGCCCAGACCGATGGAGTCGTGGGTGAATACATAAATTACGCGCTGCTTCATCAAGGCCGACATGCGCAGGGCATTGCGGGCATATTCCGAGAACATCAGGAAGGTGCCGCCGAACGGCAGCAGGCCGCCGTGCAGCGCCATACCGTTCATGATGTGCGACATGCCGAATTCGCGCACGCCGTAGCTGATGTAATTGCCGGGCTTGGTGCCATGCACATGATGCGCGCCCGTCCAGTTGGTCAGGTTGGAACCAGTCAGGTCGGCAGAGCCGCCGAGAAACTCGGGCAATGCCGGAACCAGCGCGTTGATCGCATTCTGCGAAGCCTTGCGGGTGGCGATGGTCTCGGCTTTTTCATTGGTCTGCGCAATTGCCTTGGCGGCATGATCCGCCCAGTTGGCGGGCAGATCGCCCTTCATGCGGCGTTCGAACTCGGCAGCTTCCTTCGGGAATGCCTTCTTGTATTCCGAGAACTTGTTGTTCCACAGGCTTTCCAGTCCGGCGCCCTTGGTGCGCGCATCCCATGCCTCGTACACATGCTTGGGAATTTCGAACGGGGGATAGTTCCAGCCGATGTGCGCGCGGGTCGCGGCGATTTCGTCGCTGCCCAAGGCAGCGCCGTGTACATCGTGCGTACCTTCCTTGTTAGGAGAGCCAGCACCGATGATCGTCTTGCAGCAAATCAACGTGGGTTTGTCAGTTACCGCCTTGGCAGCATTGATAGCGGCATTGAGTGCTACAGGATCATGTCCTTGCACGTCGGCAATCACATGCCAGCCGTAAGCTTCGAAACGCTTGGGTGTGTTATCGGTAAACCAGCCGCCGACGTGGCCGTCAATGGAAATGTCATTGTCGTCCCAGAAAGCAATCAACTTGCCCAGACCCCAAGTACCAGCCAGCGCACAGGCTTCGTGCGAGATGCCCTCCATCATGCAACCGTCGCCCATAAATACATAAGTATGGTGGTTGACGATTTCGTGGCCGGGCTTGTTGAATTCATTAGCCAGCAGCTTTTCAGCCATCGCCATACCCACGGCGTTGGTGATGCCCTGACCCAGCGGGCCGGTAGTGGTTTCCACGCCCACGGTGTAGCCGTACTCGGGATGGCCGGGGGTTTTGGAGTGCATCTGGCGGAAGCGCTTCAGCTCATCCATCGGCAAATCGTAGCCGGACAGGTGCAGCAGCGAATAAACCAGCATGGAGCCGTGGCCGTTGGACTGCACAAAGCGGTCGCGGTCTGCCCATTTCGGGTTGGCCGGGTTGTGGCGCAGGTGGTGGTTCCACAGCACCTCGGCGATTTCAGCCATGCCCATGGGCGCGCCGGGGTGGCCGGAATTGGCCTTCTGCACGGCGTCCATCGCCAGGGCGCGGATCGCGCCGGTTGTATCATTAAACTTGGGTGGATTTACCTTACGAGCCGTAGCCATCTTCACTGCCTCCAAAAGACCTTGCACCAACAAATAAAATTTGCCGATACTTAAAAAGGGGGTTTGCTTCAAAAAAGGGGGTCAATTATGCCGCACCGCCCTCTTTAGGGCAACATCGAATAACTTACCCCCTACACCATTCCCGCGCCGCCGGGAATCCAGTAGAATCCTCAATAGTCATGCACAAGCACTTAAAGTACGCCAACCGACGTGCCGAAACGCGACCACTGACGCGTTATTCCGGAAAATAATGGCCGTACGGGGCAAGATAATGGAAAATATCAAAAGTTACATGCAGCAAGTCGGGCAACAGGCGCGCGCCGCATCGCGCCAAATGGCGCTTGCCGGTACCGATGTGAAGAACCGGGCGCTGGAAGCCATCGCCCAGGCGATCCTGGATGGCGCCCCCGGCCTGATTGCCGAGAACGCCAAGGACGTGACCGTCGCCAAGGCGAACGGCATGGACCCGGCCTCGATAGACCGCCTCACCCTGACCGACAAAACCATCCGCGGCATGGCCGAAGGGCTGCGCCAGATCGCACAATTGCCCGACTTGATCGGCGAAATCAGCGAGATGAAATACCGCCCCACCGGCATTCAGGTCGGCAAGATGCGCGTACCGTTGGGGGTGGTGGGCATTATTTATGAATCGCGCCCCAATGTCACAGCGGATGCCGCCGGACTGTGCCTGAAATCCGGCAATGCCGCCATCCTGCGCGGCGGCTCGGAGGCCATACATTCCAACCAGGCCATCGCGGCGTGCGTCCACGCCGGGCTGAAAGCGGCTGGCTTGCCGGAAACCGCAGTCCAGGTCATCACCACCACCGACCGCGCCGCCGTGGGAGAGCTCATCACCATGAAGGAATATGTAGATGTGATCGTGCCGCGCGGCGGCAAGGGCCTGATCGCGCGCATTTCCGAGGAAGCAAAGGTGCCGGTCATCAAGCACCTGGACGGCATCTGCCATGTCTATATAGACGACGAGGCTGATCTGGAGAAAGCCATCCGCATCGCCGACAACGCCAAGACCCATCGTTACGGCGTATGCAACGCGATGGAGACGCTGCTGGTGCATACCGGCATCGCGTCCCGGGTGCTGCCGCCGCTGTGCAAGATTTACCTCGACAAGGGCGTGGAACTGCGCGGCGACGACGCCTCAAGAAAACTGGCCACACAGATGAAGGCCGCCAGCGAGGAAGACTGGCGCACCGAATACCTGGCGCCCATCCTGAGCGTGCGCATCGTCGGCAACCTGGACGAGGCAATCGACCACATCAACACTTACAGCTCGCAGCATACCGACAGCATCGTCACCGAGAATTACACCAAGGCGATGCGCTTCCTGCGCGAGGTGGACTCCAGCAGCGTGATGGTAAACGCCTCCACGCGCTTCGCCGACGGCTTTGAATACGGGCTGGGGGCTGAAATCGGCATATCCACCGACAAGATTCACGCGCGCGGCCCGGTGGGGCTGGAAGGGCTGACTTCGCAAAAATATATTGTGCTCGGCAACGGCCAGGTAAGAACCTGACAATAATTCGCCAACAAACCAGCGCAGGCAGTTTTGAATTTGCAGCAATCCGTGTAATCTGCGGACAAATCGTTTCTTTGCCTAAGGAATAACATGAGCATCATCGAAATCAAAGTCCCGGACATCGGCAATTTCAAGGATGTCGCCATCATTGAGGTCAGCGTCAAGAAAGGCGACAGCGTCGAAGCCGAACAGGCGCTCATCACGCTGGAGACCGACAAGGCGACCATGGATGTGCCCGCGCCCATGGCGGGGAAAATCGCCGAGATGAAGATCAAGGTCGGCGACAAGGTTTCCGAAGGCTCCGTGATCCTGATGCTGGAACCCGCTGCCGTGCAAGCGCCAGCTGCAAGCAAGGGGGCGTCGAGCGCACCCGCGCCAAAAGCGCACCCCGCACCACAAGTTGCACCGACTCCGGCAGCCAGGGTGGCGCAGGGCGACATCCATGGCGAGGTGGTGGTGCTGGGCGCCGGCCCCGGCGGCTACACAGCCGCATTCCGCGCCGCCGATCTCGGCAAGCAGGTGGTGTTGATCGAACGCTATGAATCCCTTGGCGGCGTGTGCCTCAATGTCGGCTGCATCCCGTCCAAGGCCCTGCTGCATGTCGCCAAGGTCATCACTGAGGCGGAAGAGGTATCGCACCACGGCGTGACCTTTGGCGCTCCCAAGATTGACATTGACGGCGTGCGCGCCTGGAAGGAAAGCGTGATCGCCAAGTCCACCTCAGGTCTCGCGGGACTCGCCAAGCAGCGCAAGGTGCAAGTGGTGCGCGGCGTGGCAAAATTCACGTCGCCCAACAGCCTCGCAGTGCAGACCGCCGAGGGGGAAAAGATCGTCACGTTCGATCAGGCCATCGTGGCCGCCGGTTCCAGCGTGGCGCGCATTCCCGGCTTCCCTTACGACGACCCGCGCATCATAGACTCCACCGGCGCCTTGGCCTTGAAGGATGTGCCCAAGCGCATGCTCATCATCGGCGGCGGCATCATCGGGCTGGAAATGGCGACTGTGTATGACGCGCTCGGCTCGAAAATATCCGTGGTCGAGTTGATGGATCAAATCATGCCCGGCGCCGACAAGGATATGGTCAAGCCGCTGCATACCCGCATCGCGAAGCGCTATGAGGCGATCTACCTCAAGACCAAGGTCACCAAGATCGAAGCCAGGAAGGAGGGCCTGCTGGTCACCTTCGATGGCGAGCAGGCGCCCGAGCCGCAGCTCTATGACCGCGTGCTGATGGCCGTGGGCCGCCGCCCGAACGGGCGCGAGATCAACGCAGAAGCGGCGGGATTGATTGTGAATGAACGCGGTTTCCTGCCGGTGGACAAGCAGATGCGCACCAACGTACCGCATATTTTTGCCATCGGCGACATCGTCGGCGACCCCATGCTGGCGCACAAGGCGGTGCATGAAGGCAAGGTGGCGGCTGAAGTGATTTCCGGTCACAAAGCCTACTTCGAGCCGCTGACCATTCCATCGGTCGCCTACACCGACCCCGAAGTGGCCTGGATGGGACTCACCGAAACGGCGGCCAAGGCGCAAGGCGCGGTTTACGAAAAGGCCTCCTTCCCCTGGGCCGCCTCTGGCCGTGCAGGCTCGGTGGGCCGCCCTGAGGGTTCGACCAAGGTGCTGCTCGACCCTTCCACCCGGCGCATCCTCGGCATGGGCATCGTCGGCGTGAATGCCGGGGAATTGATCGCCGAAGCCGTGCTGGCCCTGGAAATGGGCGCCGATATGGAAGACATCGGCCTGACCATCCACCCGCACCCGACGCTTTCCGAAACCCTGTGCTTCGCGGCGGAAATGGCGGAAGGCACCATCACCGACGTCATGGCCCCCAGAAAGAAATCCTGAAAGTGACCCCCTAAAAGTGAAATCACAGATGGCCCAGCCGGAAATCAAGGAACACAAGCTGACCTTGCCCGAAGTGCTGGGCATGCTGGTCACCGACGGTTTGGCGACCAAAGCTGACGCCGACGCGATGATAGCCGAGCGGCGCAGCGCCCGCGCCGACACTCACCCGCTTACCCTGATCGCGGCGCAAGGCTGGAAAAACGCGCAACCTCCGCACAAGCATCTCAATGCCGAGGCGCTGGCGGAGTGGCTGGCCAAGCGTTGCGGCCTCGAATATCTGCATATCGACCCGCTGAAGCTGGATTTTTCCGCGGTTGCCGACATCATGTCCAATGATTATGCGGCGCGTTTCGGCATCCTGCCGGTGCAAATGACGGCAACCGAAGTGGTGGTCGCCACCTCGGAGCCGTACTTGCGCGAGTGGGAAGCCGTCATCAAGCAATTTGTGCGGCGCGACATCCGCCGCGTCATCGCCACGCCGGAAAGCATCAGCCGCTACCTGGTGGAATTTTTCAATCTCGCCCGCTCGGTTAAAAAGGCTTCGCAATCCAAGCAGCAGGATCGCTCCTCCCAGTCCTCGTTCGAGCAACTGGTGGAAATGGGCAAGGCCAACAAGCAATTCGACGCCAATGACCAGCACATCGTGCAGATCGTGGACTGGTTGTGGCAATACGCCTTCGAACAACGAGCCTCCGACATACATATCGAGCCGCGGCGCGAACAGGGCATCGTGCGATTCCGCATCGACGGCGTGTTACACCAGGTGTACCAGATTCCCATGTCGGTGATGAATGCGATGACCAGCCGCATCAAGCTGCTGGGACGCATGGACGTGATCGAAAAACGCCGCCCGCAGGATGGCCGTATCAAGACGCGCACGCCGGACGGGCTGGAAACCGAGCTGCGCCTCTCCACACTGCCCACCGCATTCGGCGAAAAGCTGGTGATGCGCATATTCGACCCGGAAGTGCTGGTGCGCGATTTTTCCGAACTCGGGTTTTCCAAGGAAGACGCCGCGCGCTGGCAGCAAATGACCGCGCAGCCGAACGGCATCATCCTGGTCACTGGCCCCACCGGCTCCGGCAAGACCACCACGCTTTACACCACGCTCAAGCACTTAGCCACGCCCGAGGTCAACGTCTGCACCATTGAAGACCCGATAGAAATGGTCGAGCCTGCGTTCAACCAGATGCAGATTCAGCCCGGCATAGAACTGAAATTCGCCGATGGCGTGCGCGCGCTCATGCGCCAGGACCCGGACATCATCATGGTTGGCGAAATCCGCGACCTGGAGACCGCTGACATGGCGATCCAGGCAGCGCTCACCGGCCACCTCGTGCTCTCTACCCTGCACACCAACGATGCGCCCGCTGCGGTTACCCGCCTGCTTGACCTTGGCGTGCCGCCATACATGATAGGCGCGACCGTGCTCGGCATCATGGCGCAGCGCCTGGTGCGCATCCTGTGCCCCAAGTGCAAGCAGGCCTTCCCCCTGCGCGCGGAAGAAAGCGAACAGTGGGATGCGCTGGTCGCGCCATGGAAAACCAGCCGTCCCACGCAGCTCTATCACGAAGTCGGCTGCCTGGAATGCCGCATGACGGGCTACCAGGGGCGTGTGGGCATATACGAAATCATGCTGATGTCGCCGGAACTGCGCAAACTGATCGTACCCAACGCCGACCTCGCCAAGATACGTGAGCTTGCCTATCGCGAAGGCATGAAACCGCTGCGCATTTCCGGCGCGATGAAGGCCGCCGCCGGCATGACCACGCTGGACGAAGTGTTCAAGGTCGCCCCTCCAATGAGCCAGCTTTAACAAGTCCAGCCAGCTATTCCAACTTGCGCTGGCACACCCAGGCTCAAAGAAAACGCCCGCGAAAGTGGGCTTTTTCTTTGCAGGTTCGCCTGGCGCAAATAGCCCCCTATACAGCCGGAAACAAAGGCGCGCTATAATTGGGCTGCACGCCAAGGCAGGATTACGCTCCAATAACAAAAGCAAGGAGGGCGCATGGCAGAAGAACCGATGAAGCGTTTGCTGGACGCGGAAGCGAAGGCAGAGCAGGTTATCGCCCAAGCCGACGAAGGGCGGCGCGGCATCGTTGAGCAAGCCAAGCTTGAAATCCGGGAGTTGGAGCAGCGCCATGCCGAGCGCGTAAAGGAAATTCAGTCCACTCATCTGACGCAGGCCGGTCTGCGTGCGCAGCAAGCCATCGCCGAACTCCAGCGACGCTATGCAGAGCGCGCATCTGCGCTGCGCACCTCCGCCTTAGCCATGGAGCAGCCCGCGCTCGACGCTGCCATCAGACTGCTCACCGGAGCAGGGAGCGCAACATGAGCGCCACCTCCGAGTATGCCTATCTTAACGCCCGCGTCAGCCTGTTTGCCAGAAAGCTGCTCAACCCGGGCCATATCCATGCGTTGATAGAATCGGGCGGCGTGCTGGAGCAACCCGCGCAGGGGGATGCCGCTCCCTCGACCGGAACAGTCACCAGTCAATATATCGGCGACCTCGACCAGAACAACGTCACCATCCTGCTCAAGGAACTGGCCATTCTCATCCGCCCGCTATCCGGCGTAGCGCGCGAACTGCTCAACTACTGGGCACACCGCTTCGAGTTGAACAACCTCAAAGTGCTCATACGCGGCAAAATGGCTGGGCAACCGCAACACCTGATCGAATCGCAACTGCTGGACATGGGCCATTTCACCACCCTGCCCATCGCCGGGCTGCTGCAGAGCGACACCTCGGCGGAACTCCTGCGCCGCCTGGAACAAACGCCCTACGCCGAAATCGCGCGCCAGGCGCGCCACATGCTGGAAGAGGGTGAGGCTTTATTCGCACTCGACGCCGCACTCGACCGTCGCTATTTCGCCGGGTTATGGCGCCGCAGCAACTTGGCAGACAACGCATCCGGCCAGTACTTGCGCGCCGTCGTCGGCAGCATCATCGACCGGGTCAACCTGGTGTGGCTGCTGCGCTACCGCTACGCCTACAACCTGACGCCGGCCCAGGCTTATTTCCTGCTGATCCCCGCCAGCTACCGGGTTTCTTCGCGGCAATTGCAGCAGCTTTCGCAGCAGACCACGTTCGATGATGCCATCAACAACCTGCCGCCGCCCTTTTCCGAACTGCTTGCCGGCTCGCGCAATCCCACCGAGGTCACCTTGCGGCTGGAGCGGGAAAGCTGGCGCATCGCTGCCCACGCCCTTAACCACAGTGCTTTCAACGTGGCGCGTGCGATGGGCTACATGGTGCTGCGCGAACGGGACCTGAGAAGGCTGCGCGCCATCGTGCGCGGCCACGACATGAACATGAACCCCGCCATGATCCGTGCCGCGCTTGGCCTGGGGGCTGGCGACGAAGGCAAGCTCCTGAACTGAGGCATAAAGATGCTCACCCCACTCCCCATGCAGCGCGCCCAGTTCAGCCTGCTCAAGGACGATGTAGCCGGAGCCGCCCTGTTGCTGGCGAAGCACGGCTGTTTCAACCCGGAAATCAATGAAGCCACCCCCCAGCAGTTGCCGGAATTGCCCGGCAAGGAATACGCTCTCGCGCATCACGAGGGACAATCGCGACTCGACAAAATATTCGCCCACTACGAGCTGTCCATACTGGAGCCTGCCAGCACCACGATGCAGCCGGTCACCCTGAATCAGTTGGCGGCAGTCAATGCCTGGCTCAGAGAGGTATGGGCGCAGTGCTCGGAACAACAGGAAACATTGCGCACCCTGCGCGAGGACTACCGCCACGCCATGCAACTGCTCAAGACGCTGGAACAGTTCATGAGCCTCAATATCGACCTCACCCTGCTGCAAAAGGAAAGCCGCGTGATGAACGTTCGCGTCGGCCTCGTGCCGCGCAACAATATCCAGCGGTTTGAAGAAGCCATCGGCCTTGCAGGCCATGTCGCCATCCGCTTTTATACCGGACTGGAGCAAGTTCACCTGATCGTCGCCGGGCCCGCCGGCCAGGCCGGCGATGTGGAGCGTGTGTTCCAGTCCGCGGGCTGGCACGCCACCGAGGTGCCCGCCGAATTCCATGGGAGGCCCGCAGAAGTGCGCGCCAACCTCACCGCCCTGCTCAAACGGCTCACCGAACAGCAGGCGCAGGAAGATGCACAGCGCCTCGCCTCCCCCGGCAAGAATGACCTGCGCGAACGCCTGCTCGAAGCTGCGCACACTCTGGCGTGCGCCGCACCCTATGCCGAGCTCTCATCACTCATGCGCGCGCGCGGCAACCTGGTCACTGTGAGCGGATGGATACCCAAAGGCGAAGTACCCGGCCTGCAGCAAATGCTGGAGCAAACTTTCGCCGGGCGCTACGCTTTACACGTGCGCGACCCGCGGCCCGACGAACGCCTGCTGGTGCCCTCCTTAATCAGCCACCACCGCTGGTTGCGCCCCTTTGCCAGCCTCGTCCTGAATTACGGCGTGCCGCGCTACGGCGAGATTGATCCCACCATCCCGTTCGCCATCTCCTTCGTGCTGATGTTCGGCATGATGTTCGGCGACGTGGGCCAGGGTTCAACCATTGCGCTCGCGGGAATATTTTTGCGCCGGCGCCTCGGGCAATACAGTGCGCTCGCGATCGCTGCGGGGGTGAGCTCGGCACTTTTCGGCCTGCTCTACGGCAGCGTGTTCGGCTTCGAAGAAATTCTGCCCGCGCTGTGGATGCCGCCGCTTTCCGACCCGCTGCGCATGCTTGGCGTGGCCCTGGGCTGGGGCATAGCATTCATATCCCTTGCCTCCGTGCTCACCATCCGCAACCGCATCGCCGACGGGCGCATGAAAGAGGCGCTGTTCGACAGCCGCGGCGCGGCGGGCCTTGTGTTGTACCTTGGCTTGATTATCAGTGGCTACCGTTATGCCACCCAGGGCACGCTAGGCGCCATCGCGCCGTTGCTGGTGATCGTGGCACTCGCTGCGATACTCGCCCATACCTGGCAGCACAACCGCGCTGCACCCGCCTGGGAACGAGCGTTGATTTCCTTAATGGAAGCCTTCGAGGCGGTGATGGCATACATTTCCAACACGCTATCGTTCCTGCGCCTGGCTGCATTCAGCCTCAACCATGTCGCGCTCACTCTCGCCATCTTCACCGTGGGCAGCATGATGCACGCGACCGGCTACTGGGCCAGCGTCGTGCTGGGCAATATTTTTATCCTGATTCTGGAAGGCGGCATCGTCGGCATCCAGACCCTGCGCCTGGAATATTACGAAGGATTTTCGCGCTTTTTCGACGGCGACGGGCGGCCTTTCCAGCCGCTGAAGCTGGGAAACGGGAGTGATTTGTCATCCGGGATTTGAGAAATGGCGTATGACGAGACTTCCCAAAAAATGCATCACTGACGCTATTACAACAAGAAAGGAACAACCATGAACTGGCTCATTGCAATCATCGCCCTGAACCTGCTGCTCACGCTGGGGCTGGGCGTTTATCGGGAATTCCGCCCCATGCGCGACGGTGCACGCGCGCAGCGCTGGTGGCGCGGCTCGGCTGCCGTAAACCTTTTGGTGTTCGTATCGGCGAGTCTCGGCATGCTGGCGCTGGGCATGCATGACGCGCTGGCACAGCAGGCAGCGGCGCCACACGGCGAAATTTCCACCGGCTTGGGGCTCGCCCTGCTCGGCGCGGGCCTGCCCACGGGGTTGGCAGCATTCGGCGCAGGTCTGGCAGTCGGCCCGGTAGGCGCCGCCTCGCTCGCCATCATCGCCGAAAAACCTGAAATGTTCGGCCGCACCCTGATCTATCTGGGCCTCGCGGAAGGTATCGCCATCTATGGCTTGGTGGTGACCATACTGCTGCTGGGGAAGATCGCATGACCAACGGCCTGCCATCCGGCAGCAAGGGCAAACCGTCCGGCGCGACTCCTCCGGCGCGCATGATCGCGCTGGGCAGCGCCGCACTGATGGAGGGCTTTGCGCTGATCGGCTTCGAGACGCATGTCGACCCCGCGCCGGATGACATCGAGAAGTTGATGCAAGACCTGCTGCGCACCCGGCAATCGGCGCTGGTGGTGATCGAACAGGGCCTGGCGCACAACCCTGGCCGACACCTGGCGCGTGCGCAGAACGAGGGTGGCCGTATCGTCATCACCGAGATTCCGGAACTGCGCCAGCCGGAAAATTACCATTCGCGCGTGGAAACCCTGGTGCAGGAAGTACTGGGCGCCAGCGCGCTTGAGGTGAAGGAATGAGCGAAACCGATCAAATCAGCGGCCTGGAATCTGCACTGGTAGAGCGCGCGAACAAACTGGCCGGGGAATATATTGCCGATGGCCAGCGCGAACACGACCGCCTGCTGGAAGATGCCGGACAGCGCATGCACCTGGAGGAAGAGCGCGAAACCAGCGCCGCCAGGGCGCAAGCCGAGCACGTCTATCGCCAGCAAGTGCAGGCCGCCGAGCTGCAATTGCGCGCCGAGCTGGATCGCCTGCGGCTGGAACTGGTGAATGAGGTGCTCGATCGCCTGCCCGTGCGCTGGGAGGAACTGGCGGCGGATGAGCAGCGTTACCTGCCGCTGTTGCGCACATGGTTGCGCGAGGGTGCTGCTGTCATAGAGCGCAACGACCTCATGGTGCAGGCCAACGAGCGCGACCTGCCGCGCCTGGAGAAGGACTGGAACAACATCGCAAAAGACGTTGCGCCCGACAAGCGCCTGACGCTGTCCAATGAGCCCATCGCCTGCAGCGGCGGCGTGCTGATTACCAGCGCGGACGGCAATATCCGCCTGGATCACACCTTCGAGGGGCGCCGCGAACGGCTCGACGAGTTGCTTCAAAACACCGTGGCCGAACGGCTGGCGCCGCAATCCGTGATGGAAGGCAAATAAATGACCGACACTGCAAACGCCAACTGCGTGGTCGAGGTCAACGGGCCGCTGGTCACGGTGCTCCTGCCGGACTTGCGCACCGGTGAGCAGGTGAAGATCGGGCGGCTGGAGCTGATGGGAGAAGTGATCGCGCGCCACGGCGAGCGCGCGCTGGTGCAGATGTATGAGCCCACGGAATCGCTGCGTCCGGGCGAGCCGGTTACGGCACTTGGCCACCCGCTCACGGTTGAGCTGGGGCCCGGCCTGCTGGGCGGCATCTTCGACGGTGTACAGCGGCCCCTGCGCGAACATGCGAAGCTGCACGGCGACTACATTCCGCGCGGCGTGCACATCCCGCCGCTCGACCGCAGCAAGCTATGGCGCTTCGAGCCGGCACCGGGACTCAAAAGCGGCGCAAGTGTCGAGGCGGGCGCGATTCTGGGCAGCGTGCAGGAAACGCAGGCCATCGCGCACCGCATCCTGGTTCCGCCCGGCGTCAGCGGCACGCTGCTGGAAATCATCCCCGTGAGCGAGGTCAACGTGGAGGCAGTGGTGGCGCGCGTGCAGACCGTGCACGGCGAAACGCAGGAACTCAAGCTGTATCACCGCTCGCCGGTGCGCAATCCGCGCCCCTATCGCCAACGCGACGATGCCGTGGAGCCGCTGCTGACCGGGCAGCGCATACTCGACACGTTCTTCCCGCTGGTGAAAGGCGGGCGTGCCGCAGTGCCCGGCCCCTTCGGCGCGGGCAAGACCATGGTGCAGCAGCAGATCGCGCGATGGGCCGATGCCGACATCGTGATCTATGTCGGCTGCGGCGAGCGCGGCAACGAACTGGTGGACATTCTCGACAGTTTCCCCAAGCTCACCGACCCCAACACCGGCCGCTCGCTGATGGAGCGCACCCTGCTCGTCGCCAACACTTCCAACATGCCGGTGGTGGCGCGCGAAGCCTCGATCTATGTCGGCGTGACGCTGGCCGAGTATTTCCGCGACCAGGGGTACGATGTGGTGATGGTGGCCGATTCCACCAGCCGCTGGGCCGAGGCGCTGCGCGAGGTCGCCGGACGGCTGGGGCAGATGCCGGTGGAGGAAGGCTACCCCGCCTACCTTGCCTCGCGCCTCGCCGCGTTCTACGAGCGCGCTGGGCGGGTAAAGACGCTGGCGGGCGGGAGCGGCTCGATCACGCTGATTGGCGCAGTGTCGCCGCCCGGCGGCGATTTCTCCGAGCCGGTGACCAGCCACACCAAGGAGATCGTCAAGACCTTCTGGGCGCTGTCCAAGGAACTGGCCGACGCGCGCCACTACCCGGCGGTGGATTGGGTGGAGAGTTTTTCCGGCTATGTCGCAAGCTGCAGCCAGTGGTGGGCCGAGCATGTCGATCCGCGCTGGGCTGAATACCGCGCCGAGGCGCTCGGCATCCTGTCGCAGGCGGACGAGCTGGCGCGCATCGTGAATCTGGTCGGCCCCGAGGCGTTGTCGCCGCAGCAGCGCTGGACGCTGGAGGGCGTGGCGCTTTTCAAGGAAGGCGTGCTGCAGCAAAGCGCGCTCGACCCGCTGGACAGCTATTGCTCCCCGCAGAAACAATTCGCGCTGCTCGACCAGATGCTCGCCATCTACCACGCAGGCGTACAACTGCTGGCGCTGGGCGTGCCGGTGCAGGAACTGCTGCGCATGCCGCTGCTTGCCCAGGCGCAGCGCCTGAAAGGCACCTACGGCAACCAGCAGATGCAGGAGCTGGCCGGATTTGCCGCCCAGGCCAACAGCGAATTCGAGCGCTTGCGTAATGAGTATGCGCAACACGGAAAGGCGGCTGTATGACAGGTGCAAGGGCATGAGCGATAAAGAATACCGCATGGCCTCGGCGGCGCGCAGCGGTTTGCTGTACATGCGCGGCGTGCCCGGCGTGGCGCTGGGCGACCGCGTGGTGGTGCGCGACCATAGCGGACGCCGGCGCAACGGCCAGGTGATCCGCACCTCCAACGAAGTGGTGCTGATCCAGGTGCTGGAGGGCACGGACAACCTCGACCTGGAACGAACTTGGGTGCGCTTCCTCGACCAGCCGTTCGAGGTTCCGCTGAGTCCCGACATTTTGGGCCGCGTATTCAACGGCCTGGGCCAGCCGCGCGACGGGCGGCCGCCGCTGTTCTCGCGCCTCAGGCGCAATGTGAACGGCGCGCCGGTGAACCCCGCCGCGCGTGCCTACCCGCGCGAATTCATCCAGACCGGCATCTCTGCGGTGGATGGCCTCAATTCGCTGGTACGCGGCCAAAAGCTGCCGATCTTCTCCGGCTCCGGCCTGCCGCACAACCGCCTGGCCGCGCAGATCGTGCGCCAGGCCAGGCTGCCGGGCGGGGAATCTCAGTTTGCCGTGGTGTTCGCCGCGATGGGCGTGTCTTTTTCAGACGCGGATTTTTTCCGCAAAACATTTTCAGACAGCGGCGTGCTGCGCAACGTGGTGATGTTCCTCAACCTCGCGGATGAACCCGCCATCGAGCGCTTGATCCTGCCGCGCGCAGCACTCACTGTGGCGGAATATCTCGCCTTCGACCTCGATCTGCATGTGCTGGTGGTGATGACCGACATGACGCACTACGCCGAGGCGTTGCGCGAAGTGGCCACCGCCAAGGGCGACGTGCCGGCCCGCAAGGGTTATCCCGGCTACCTGTATTCCGACTTGGCGGAAATCTACGAGCGCGCCGGGCGCATCCGCGAGCGGCCGGGCTCGATCACCCTGATGCCGGTGGTCTCAATGCCCTCCGACGACATCACCCACCCCATCCCCGACCTCACCGGCTACATCACCGAGGGCCAACTGGTGTTGAGCAGAACGCTCAACAACCTGGGGGTCTATCCGCCGCTGGACATCCCGCCTTCGCTCTCGCGCCTGATGAAGGACGGCATCGGCAAGGATCTCACGCGCGAGGATCATGGCCGCGTGGCGGGCCAGCTGTATGCCTCTTACGCGCGCGCCCTGGAGGTGCGCAATCTCGCCTCGATAATCGGCGCGGACGAGCTTTCCGACATTGACCGCGACTATCTCTCATTCTCCGAAGCCTTCGAACAGCGCTTTGTAGGCCAAGGCGAGCATGAAGACCGCGGCATTGCCGAGACGCTGGACCTCGCGTGGGAATTGCTCTCATTGCTGCCGTCGCAAGCATTGACCCGGGTCAACACGGCGGATCTCGCCAAGTATCACCACTGGCAGGAAGCTCGTGCGGAGCCGTCATGAAAAGCCGTCTCAAGGTGCGCCCGACCAAGAGCACGCTGCTCTCGCTGCGGCGCCAGGTGGTTTCGCTCCAGCATGGACACGATCTGCTTGAGCGCAAGCGCGAACTGCTCACGCGCCTGGTGCACCAGCGCCTGCGCAACTACCGCAAGCTGCGCCTGCAGGTGCGCAATACGCTGCAGGATACCTACCAATGGCTATCCATCGCCCACATGCGCATGGGCAGTACGCAGTTGCGCCAGGCGGTGCTGGGGCTTAAGCCCGCGTTGGCGATCCACATCCTGCCGCGCAGCAGCCTGGGCATCGAGTACCCGACGGTATCCGTGGAAAGCGCGCCGCTGCGGCCTGTCGGGCTGATGTGGACGGACGCCAGCTTCGACGAAGCCCGGCGCCGCATGGCAGAAATCGCCGCCCTGCTGGCGCAACTGGGCGAGGCCGAAACCGCGCTGTGGCGGCTGCTCACCGAGCAGCGCAAAACGCAGAAGCGCGTCAATGCGCTCAAGTACAACGTCATACCGCGCTACGACGCCACCATACACTACATCGAAGGGGTGCTGTCCGAAGAAGAGCGCAATACGTTGTTCCAGCTCAAGATCATACGCGAACAAATCGAAGCCGCCGAAAGCGCTTCGATGGGATGAATGAACGTGCTCGCATGGAACTGCGCCATGCGCTTCGCGCCAGCGGAACGCAATGATGGTCTCAACAAATCCTGGGTAACTGTTCTCCCGCCAGCCAGTCCACGATACGGCGGCCGCCCAGCTTGGTGGTCATCTGCACAAAACCATGGGCATCTTCCCGCACCTCGCCAATGATGGCCGCATCGCGCGCCAGCGGATGTGCGCGCATCACGCCAAGCAGGCGCTGCGCATCCTGCGGCTCGCAAATGGCGATCAGTTTGCCTTCGTTGGCGACATACAGCGGATCCAGCCCGAGAAACTCGCAGGCCGCCTCGACCGGCTGGTTCACCGCAATGGCGGATTCCTGCAGCATCATGCCCACGCCGGATTGTTTTGCGATCTCATTGAGCGTCGCCGCCAGCCCGCCGCGCGTAGGGTCGCGCAGCACGCGCAGTTTCGCTCCGCTGTCGAGCATCGTTTCGACCAGCCCGTGCAACGCTGCCGTATCCGACACGATGGGCGCATCGAAAGACAGGTTTTCCCGTTGCGATAGCACCGCCATGCCGTGATCGCCTATCGTGCCCGACAACAGGATGGCGTCGCCGGGCTGCGCAAGATCCCCGGACAAAGTAATTCCGTCGCGCACCACGCCTACGCCGGTGGTGGTGATGAATACCCCATCGCCCTTTCCTTGTTCCACCACTTTGGTATCACCCGTGACGATGGGCACGCCAGCCGCTTTTGCGGCGCCCGCCATGGACTCGACGATGCGTTTCAGGTCTGCAAGCGGAAAGCCTTCTTCGAGTATGAAGGAAGCCGACAGGTACAATGGCTTCGCTCCCATCATCGCGACATCGTTGATGGTGCCGTGCACGGACAGGCAGCCGATGTCGCCGCCCGCGAAGAACAACGGCGACACGACATGGCTGTCGCAGGAGATCACCAGCCGTCCGTCCGCCCGGGGCAGCAGCGCGCCATCATTGCCCGTTGCCAGATAGACGTTGTCGAAAGCGGCAGTAAAGAGTCCAGCGATCAGTTGCGCCATGGCCCGTCCGCCGGCGCCGTGGGACATCTCCACCCTCCCGTGCCTGAAATCTACTTGGCGCAGATAATCCGGTTTAATGGCACTCATCAGGCAGCCTCCCGGAAACGCCCATAGCTGTAGTGCGCGGCACAAGCGCCCTCGGAGGAGACCATGCAGGAGCCGACCGGGGTGGCCGGGGTGCACGCCGTGCCGAATATCCTGCATTCCTGCGGAAGCTTTTCGCCGCGCAGGATGACCGCGCATTCGCACGCCTTGTGGTCGGGCACTGCTACATAATCAACACCAAATTTAATCTCCGCATCGAACCCGGCAAACTCGGGCCGCAGCTTCAACGCACTGCGTGGCAAAGTCCCCAGGCCGCGCCACTCGAATGCATCGCGCAGCATGAAACATTCGGCCACCAACGCTTGCGCCTTGAGATTGCCTTTGCGGGTCACCGCGCGGGTGAACTCGTTTTCCACTTCCGCACGGCCTTCGTTGATCTGGCGCACCAGCATGAGTATGGCCTGCATCACATCGAGCGGCTCGAATCCGGCGATGACCACCGGCTTGCCATAATCGGCGGCAAACGGCTCATACGGCTTGCTGCCGATGACGGTGGAGACATGCGCGGGCCCGACAAACCCATCCAATGCCACCCCGCCTTTGGCTGCGAGAATGGCGTGCATGGCCGCCGGGGTCAGCACATGATTGCACAGGATGCTGAAGTTTTTCAGCCCCTCGGCGGCAGCCTGCTTTATCGCCACCGCCGTAGGCGGCGTGGTGGTCTCGAAGCCGATGGCGAAGAACACCACCTCGCGCGCCGGATTGTCGCGGGCGATCTGCAGCGCATCAATGGTCGAGTATACCATGCGGATATCGCCGCCGCGGGCCTTGGCTTTTGGGCGACCGGTGGTGTGAGTGCCCAAGAGAGCAAGTCGCCCAACGAGAAGGTCGCCATCGCTTGTATCGGCGTCGGCGGTAAGGGCATTAGCGAT
>JBGPSQ010000017.1:0-24090 GCA_041490205.1 Gallionellaceae bacterium | reverse complement strand
TTTAACCGCTTCCGCAAATTGCTGGTGCGCTATGAAAAGCTGGAACGCAGTTTCATTGGCCTGAATCACCTGGCCGCCGCAATCATCGCGTTCCGCAAGGTACCGTTAAAGGTTAATATTATTTACGGATAAGTTCTAAGTATATGAACTCGTTGTACGTCTCGCACGGCGTGAGTTGCATAGAACTGAGGGCGGCCTGGATAATCCAAGATTCTATGTCAACTAGCCATGTAGGCTAAGGTAAGCTGCGCACTCCAGCATATCGAGGTAATCCTTGCTCGGGTTCGTGCCTCACCCCAGCGCGGTAGGTTGGGCTGAGCAAGGCGAAGCCCAACAAATCCGGCGTGGATGTTGGGCTTCATTTCATCAACCCAACCTACGAACTACGAACGGTTGTTTCTGCCAGTGACGAATAACGCTACGCTGGGCGACTAGTCCAGCGTGACTACTCCTACGCCGTGCTCATTGCGCACCTCGGTGTGCTGCTTGGCGGAGAGTTTTTGCAGGTTGGCGATCACGGCGTCCGCTTCCTTGCCTTGCAGCGGCTGGGGCTGGAACTGAACTTCAAAATTGTTCACGTTGATCGGGATCATCTGCAATTGCTGCAGGCGCCCGGCATGGAAGCGCAATTGTGCGATGGCGCTGCGGGTCGAATGTCCGCTGTATGAGCCGAACGTAAAGTTTCCCATGCTGTAGAGGATGATGCCGCCCTTGTAGCGTTCGATCCCTTGCAGGATATGGGGATGGTGGCCAATGACGGCGCTCGCTCCCGAGTCGATGGCGAGATGGCCGATGCGTGTCTGGTATTCGCGCAGGACGGTCTTGCCTTCCTGGCCCCAGTGGAACGACACCAGCACGATGTCGGCCTGCTTGCGTGCCGCGACGATGTCATCGTGCACCTCATCCTCATGAGCAAAGGCCGTACCCGCTCGTTTGGTGCCCGCATAATAATTTTCCGGCAGGGTGAGCGAATATGCCAGGATCGCGATGCGCTGGCCGTTGATCGTGAGCAGGGCCGGTTTGCGGGCGGCCATCAGGTCGGCGCCTGCGCCCGCATGCTGTATCCCGATTGCATCCAGCGTTTCCACGGTCTGAGCCAGCCCCTCGGCGCCGTAATCAAGCGTGTGGTTATTCGCCAGGGACACGACGTTGAATCCGGCGCTCTTGAGCGCGGCACTGACTTTTGCGGGCGGTGAGTGGAATACGAATTTTTTATCCTGTTCCGGGGTGCCGCGATCCGTCAACGGGCCTTCCAGGTTGCCGAATACGATTTGCGAGCCGCTGAAAAACTGGCGCACCTGCGCGTAAGGATAATCGTAGCCCATCCCATCCATGACAGGGCGCGAGGAGGCGTCCAGCATGATGTCCCCGACCGCGCTGATTACCAGGTCGCCGGACGGGGCGGCTTGGACGGTGGCGCTACCGGCATCCGCCGCCTGCGCATGGGACGAAGACGCCAGCAGCAAAATGGAAAGCAGGGCGGCTGTAGAGTGATTCATGGGCATTCCGTTCGATTGTGAAGTAGTCAGATGTTAAGGGCTGCGGATGGGTATATCGCGCCCGGATAAATGGCGCCAAGTATACACGGATGCCCGGCCCCGGTGGCTTGCGGCAGGTTGGCAGGCTCCCCGTGCATGGCCTGCCGCGCCAGCCAGGCGAAGGCGATGGCCTCCATCCAGTCTGCACCCACACCCAGCGCATCGGTCAACTGGATGCTGCAATCCGGTAGCGCCTGCCGCAGCCGGTCCACCAGTGCGGCATTGTGCGCGCCGCCGCCGCACAAATAAATTTCCGCGGCCCCTGGGCAGAACCGGCGGATGGCTTCGGCGATGCTGTCGCAGGTCAGCGCCAGCAGCGTGGCCTGCACATCGGCGGGGGCTTCCCCGCCGTGCAGATGTTTATTCAGCCAATCCATGTTGAATTGGTCGCGCCCGCAGCTCTTGGGGGGGGCGGCGGTGAAATACGCATCGTCCAGCATGGACTGCAACAGATCAGGGATGACCTTGCCGCTTGCTGCCCAGGCGCCGTCCTTGTCGTAAGCCTCGCCGCGATGCTGGGCTATCCATGCATCCATCAGCATGTTGCCGGGGCCGCAATCGAAACCGATAGTGGGGCGCGGCGAATGGATGGGGTTGGGCGGCAGGTCGGTCAGGTTGGCGATGCCGCCGATGTTGACGATGACGCGGTGCAATGACGGATGGCGCAAAATCATGTCGTGGAAGGCGGGCACCAGCGGCGCGCCCTGTCCACCGGCGGCGATGTCGCGGCTGCGGAAATCGCTGACGACAGTGATGCCGGTCAATTCCGCCAGCAACGCGGCATTGCCGATCTGCAGGGTGTAGCCCTGGCCCGGGCAATGGCGTATGGTCTGGCCATGGCAGCCGATGGAAGCGATTTCCCCTGCCGCAACACCGGCGGATTTCAACAGGGCATGAGTGGCCAGGGCATATTCCCGCGCCAACTCGTTGGCGACCAGTTGCGACTGGTGCAGCTCATTGACGGAAGGCTGATGCAGTTTGAGCAGCGCATCCTTCAGCGGCTGGCCATAAGGGCGGTAGTGGGTCGCACGCAATTCCGGCATGCCGCCGGAAAAGGCGACCAATGCGGCATCAATACCGTCCAGGCTGGTGCCGGACATGATGCCGACATGGAGTTCAGGCTTGCTGGACATTATGCCGCCATGCTCAGTCGATCTGTGCAAGGCTGATATTGTGCAAGATGCCGAGGCGCATGGTCAGGTCGCGCGTGGCGTCCATAAAAGCATTCCTTTGCACATCGTCGATGGAAGGGGCGCTCGTCATGGGCATGTGCAATGGGTTGTGTTGTTTCCCGTCCACCCGGAATTCGTAGTGCAAGTGGGGGCCGGTTGCCCAGCCGGTCTTCCCGACATAGCCGATGATCTCGCCCTGCGCGACACGCTGCCCGATACGCAAGTGAGGGACAAAGCGCGAAAGGTGGCCGTAGGCGGTAGAGTAGCGCCCTTCATGCTTGACGATGATGACATTGCCGTAACCGGTCTGCTCTCCGACGAAAGCAACCGTGCCCTCAGCGGTGACCTTGACCTTGGTGCCCACAGGCGCGACGAAATCTATCCCCTTGTGGGCTCGCCACTGGTGCAGGATGGGGTGGAAACGCGCGGCGGTAAAACCCGAACTGATGCGCGTAAATTCAACCGGCGATTGCAGGAAGGGCCGGATCATGCTGTATCCTTCCGGCGAATAGTAGGTGCCGCTGTCCCCGTTCTGGAAATACAGCGCGCGGTGCTGGATGCCGCGCACGATCAACTCGGCGGCCAGGATGCGCCCTACATGCGCCGGTTCGCCGTTGTTGTAGGCAACCTCATAGATCACGGCGAATTTGTCCCCGCGTTTCAGTTCATGGTGGAAATCGATGTCCCCGCCGAAAATGTCGGCCAGCTGGTTGGCGGCCGGTTCCGGCAGGTTGGCCGCATCCGCAGCCTCGAACAGCGTGGTCTTGATTTCGCCGGTGCGCATGAAAATGCGGCGCTCCAGTTGGGCGGGCAGGGTGTGTACGGCAAAGCTGCTGCCCGCCCGTTCGATCAGCACTTGGCCGCCGGTATTGTCAGGGTAGCGCAACGCCAGCAGACTGCCGTCGGCGGCGGTTTCAGCTTGCACCGAACGGCCTGCCGGGAGCTTGCGGAAAGAATCCACGGCGTGGGCTGTGCGCAAATAGTTATCCGCAGTGCTGTCTTCCACGCTCAGGCGGCGCAGCAGTTCGGCAACGGTGTCGCCGTTTTGCACGCGGTCGTAGCGCCAGAATGTGGAGGCATTGCCGGATGGAGCAATTTGCGGCAGGGCGACTTCCTGCACCTCCAACCGGGTTTTGCCGGGGCCGGTCAGCGTTTGCGGCATGACGCCAAAGGCAGCCACCACGCCCAGCAACGGCAGGGTGGACCAGACGGCAATATGCCGCAATTTAATTTTGCGCCTTCGTGGAGCGGGTTTTTGCGGTAACATTCCGGGTCTCCCAGAAAAACGATCTTTCGGATCGAAACGCCTCCCCGGGTCATGGAGCAAACAAAGCAAACGGTTCTGGGTGGCGTAACGCAAACTGCACGGGGGTGCATACTCTACCAGAAAGCGGCGTCCGCTTAAAGCGGAGAAACGCCGGTTTGGCAAAAAAATACACAGAATCATGGCGCTAGAAAACACACTGGAAATCATCAAGCGCGGTTGCGACGAACTGCTGCTGGAATCGGAACTGAAACAAAAGCTGGAACTGGGGCGCCCGTTGCGCATCAAGGCCGGGTTCGACCCCACGGCGCCCGACCTGCATCTCGGGCACACCGTGCTGCTCAACAAGATGCGGCAATTGCAGGATCTGGGGCACCACGCCCTGTTCCTGATCGGCGATTTCACCGGCATGATAGGCGACCCCACCGGCAAGAACGCCACCCGCCCGCCGCTGTCGCGCGAGCAGGTGCTGCAAAACGCGCAGAGCTACCGCGAGCAGGTGTTCAAGGTGCTCGACCCAAACAAGACCGAGATCGTGTTCAACTCCGCCTGGATGGACAAATTCAGCGCCGTGGACCTCATCAAGCTGGCGGCCACCCACACCGTGGCGCAGATGCTGGAGCGCGACGATTTCGGCAAGCGCTACGCGAGCAACCAACCCATCGCCATCCACGAATTCATGTATCCGCTGGTGCAGGGCTACGACTCCGTCGCCCTCAAGGCCGACATGGAACTGGGCGGCACCGACCAGAAATTCAACCTCCTGATGGGGCGCGAACTGCAAAAACACTACGGCCAGCCCGCGCAGTGCGTGCTCACCATGCCCCTGCTGGAAGGCATGGACGGCGTCAACAAAATGTCCAAGTCCCTCGGCAACTACGTCGGCATCACCGAATCGCCGACCGAAATGTTCGGCAAGCTCATGTCGGTATCCGACGTGCTGATGTGGCGCTACCTGGAACTGCTGTCCTTCGAAAGCATGGCGACCATCACCCTGTGGCGCGAAGAAGTGAGGCAAGGCCGCAACCCGCGCGACATCAAAGTGCTGCTGGCGCAGGAAATGGTCGCGCGTTTCCATTCCCGTAAAGCGGCGGAAGATGCACTTTCCGAATTCGAGGCGCGCTTCAAGCAGGGCGTATTACCGGAAGACATGCCCGAGATCACCGTCGCCGCCTCCGGCGGGAAAATCGGCATCGCCCAGTTCCTCAAGCAGGCCGGCCTCGTTCCCAGCACATCGGAGGCCATGCGCATGATCGATCAGGGCGGCGTCAAGCTCGACGGCGAAAAGGTCAGCGACAAAGCCTTGCAGCTCAAGTCAGGCGCCGTGGTCGTGGCGCAGGTCGGCAAGCGCAAGTTCGGTCGGGTGACGATACAATAAAAAACGCAGCATCGCCCGCATTCCCTACCAAATTACCCGGATAACCATTGGATTCACCGGCAAGCCGGGGCGGCGGCAAGGAACTAAGTTACCTGGCGCTGCTCCAACCTTGCTCATGTTTAGCACCAAGAAAGACGGTAGCAAATGAAACGGATAATCATAGCCCTCACCCTGCTTTCTGCAAGTAACATCCTGGTTTCAAACCAGGCTTATGCGGAAGGCAACAAGGCCAATGCCACCCCCCATGCGAAATGGGAGGCCGAATGCGGCACCTGCCATATCGCCTATCCGGCGCGCTTCCTGACGGCGGAAACCTGGCAACGGCTGATGGGCAGCCTGGATAAGCATTTCGGCGACAATGCCGCGCTCGATCCCGAATTGAACGCTGAAATCCTGGAATACCTGAAGAGCAATGCGGGCACAGGCGGCAGGCGCAGCGCCGCCTCCATGCGTATCAGCGAAACGGCCTGGTTCAAGCACGCGCACGAGGAAGTTTCCGCCCGTGCCTGGACTGACCCGGCGGTCAAAAGCCCCGCCAACTGCAACATATGCCACATCAATGCCTCTCGCGGCGACTGGTCCGAGCACGGCGTGCGCATGCCCGCCGGTTTGGGCGGCAGGGACGGGGAACAGGGCGACGAAGACGACGATTGAGGCCAGGGTTTAAACCCGCCGCACTGCGGCACGGACCCCCAGCCGCCCGGCACCCGGGATTTTTGCCCGTATAAATACGGGTTGTGGGGGGCGGGGTATTTTGATAGAATTCCGCCCTCGAATTTTTGACCAGGATAGCTTGTCCATGACAACAGTACGTGTGAAGGAAAATGAGCCGTTTGAAGTGGCTATGCGCCGTTTCAAGCGCTCGGTGGAAAAAACCGGTCTGCTGACCGAACTGCGCGCCCGCGAGTTTTACGAAAAGCCCACAGCCGAGCGCAAGCGCAAGCTGGCTGCCGCCGTGAAGCGCCACTACAAGCGCCTGCGCAGCCAAGTTCTTCCCCCCAAGCTGTACTAAAAACTCAGCCGGTATGAGCCGCGCATTCATGCGCGGCCCTATCCCATGAGCCTGCCGAGCGTATGAGTCTTAAAGACCAGATCACCGAAGACATGAAAACGGCGATGCGCGCCAAGGACACGGCGCGCCTCGGCACCGTTCGCCTGCTGCTCGCTGCCATGAAGCAGCGCGAGGTGGACGAGCGCATCACCCTCACCGATGCCGACGTGCTCTCCATCATCGACAAGATGATCAAGCAGCGCCGCGACTCCATCACCGCTTTCGAGGCAGTCGGACGGCAAGACCTGGCGGATGCCGAAAAATTCGAGACCGGCGTGCTGCAAGGCTACATGCCCCAGCAGATGACCGAAGCAGAGATCGCGGCGGCGGTGGCCGAAGCGATCACCGCCAGCGGCGCCAAATCGCCGCAGGAAATGGGCAAGGTCATTGCCCTGCTCAAGCCCAAGCTGGCCGGGCGTGCCGACATGGGCAAGGTTTCCGGGCTGGTCAAAGCGCAACTTTCCAAGTAACAACCATCCCCTCGCCCCTTGCGGGAGAGTGGCAGGGGAGAGAGGGGTATCTTAGCGCCTCACCCTCTCCCCAACCTTCCCCCTTGAGGGGGAGGGAGCAGAATCGGTGTTTTCTTCTTAGTTGAGCGGCGAGGAGCCAAGGGTGATACCACCAAGCTTCATTCAGGATTTGCTCAACCGTCTCGACATCGTGGACGTGATCGAGCGCTACGTCCCCCTGAAAAAAGCCGGTGCGAATTACGTTGCCTGCTGCCCCTTCCACAACGAAAAATCCCCGTCCTTCACGGTAAGCCAGAGCAAGCAGTTCTACCACTGCTTCGGTTGCGGCGCGCACGGCACAGCCATCGGCTTTGTCATGGAGCACAGCGGCATGGGTTACGTCGATGCGATTGAGGAGCTGGCGCGCAGCATAGGCGTCACCGTGCCGCGCGAAAAGGGAGCCCCGGGGCAAGCACAGCCCAAGGCCGCACCCGATCTCTACGACCTCATGCAGACCGCCACGCGCTATTACCGCGAGCAGCTCAAGCAATCTCCGCGCGCCATCGATTACCTCAAGCGGCGCGGCCTATCCGGCGAAATCGCCAAGCAATTCGGCATCGGCTATGCCCCGGATGGCTGGCAAAACCTTGAAAGCGCCGTCCCCAATTACCAGGACAAGAGCCTGGTGGAAACCGGCCTCGTCATCGTCAATGAAGAAGGCGGCAAGCGCTACGACCGCTTCCGCGACCGCATCATGTTCCCCATCATCAACCAGCGCGGGCAAGTCATCGGCTTCGGCGGGCGTGTGCTGGACAAGGGCGAACCCAAATACCTCAATTCCCCCGAAACGCCCCTGTTCGAGAAGGGACGCGAGCTATATGGCCTGTTCCAGGCGCAAAAAGCCATCCGCGCCGAAGGCCTGGCGCTGGTGGTGGAAGGCTACATGGACGTGGTGGCGCTCGCCCAGCTCGGCGTGGAATACGCCGTCGCCACCCTGGGCACGGCCACCACGCCCTACCACATCCAGAAACTGCTGCGCATGACCGACCAGGTGGTATTCTGCTTCGACGGCGACGCTGCGGGGCGCAAAGCTGCCTGGCGCGCGCTGGAAAATTCCCTGCCGCACCTGCAAGACGGCAAGCAACTGCGGTTCCTGTTCCTGCCGCCCGAGCACGATCCCGACAGCTACATCCGCGAACACGGCAAGGAAGCCTTCGAACGCCTGCTGGGCGAGGAAGCCCTGCCGCTTTCCGGCTACCTGCTGCGCGAGCTTTCCTCCCAAGTGGACTTGAAAACACAGGAAGGGCGCAGCATATTATTGGAACACGCCAAGCCATTGCTCACCGCCATCACCGCGCCCACCACCGCATTGCTGTTGCGCAAGGAAGTGGCGGCCCTGGCGGGGATCACGCAGGCGGAACTGGAAGGGCTTTATGCCGTCAAACCCATATCTTCCGCAGGTTTCATGGGCGCGCGCGCCGCGCCGAAACGGGCCGCGCGCCACGAAATCTCCGGGATGCGGGTATTTTTGCGCTGCTTGCTGGCCAAGCCGGAACTTGCGCGCGAGTTGCCCCTCGAATGGCCCTCGGATAGCAATGACACTGCCGCAATCGCGGCATTGGCCGAGTTTCTGCGCGGGCAGGGTTACGCCGCCAGCACCCCCGCCATCATCCAGCAATTCCAGGGCACGCCGTTTGAGGCGGTGCTGACGGCGGCCCAGGCCGAAATCATGGATTGGGGCGAAGACTTTGATATTGAAGCGGAATTTCACGGAATGCTGGGCAAGATGCGCAAGGATCAGCGCACACAAGAGCAAGATGCTTTGCTGGCCAAGGCCGGAGGCTCCATACAGCGCATGAACGAACAGGATAGGGCACGCTACCTGCAACTGACGCAAAGCGGCATGGGCTGAGGGATTACCCGGCGAACTGGCTGAACAACAGGGAAAAATAGTGTATAATCAGCCGCTTTTTACCAGAGTGGCTTACCGGAGTTAATATATGGCAACTCAACCGCGCGACAAAAAACGCACCACCAAACAGAGCAAGCAAGCTGCAGCCAAAGCAGAGGCGCAAACGCCTGAATTGGGGCAGCAGGACATCGAAGCCCGGCGCACCCGCCTGAAGGCCCTCATCGGCCTGGGCAAAGAGCGCGGCTACCTCACTTACGCCGAAATCAACGACCACTTGCCCGAAATGCTTGAAGCCGAGCAGATCGAAGGCATCGTCAGCATGATCAACGATATGGGTATCACCGTGTGCGACGAAGCGCCGGATACCGAAACCCTGATCATGTCCGAAACCACGCCCGCCGTCACCGACGAAGCGGCGGTGGAAGAAGCCGAAGCAGCACTCTCCACCGTGGATTCCGAATTTGGCCGCACCACCGACCCGGTGCGCATGTACATGCGCGAAATGGGCACGGTGGACCTGCTCACGCGCGAAGACGAAATCGAAATCGCCAAGCGCATCGAGGATGGCCTCAAGCACATGATCCAGGCGATTTCCGCCTGCCCCGCCACCATCGCCGAAATCCTGGCCCTTGCCGGACGGGTGGCGGCCGATGAAATGCGCATCGACGAAGTGATCGACGGCTTCATCGATTCCGAAGACGGAGCCATGATGGGCGACGAGATGGCCGAGGAAGAAATTTCCGCCGCCCCCGGAAACGACGACGACGAAGACGAAGAAGACGGCGATGCCGTGGCCGCCGCCAACCTGGCCCAGCTCAAGCAGGATGGCCTCGAGCGCTTTGCCGTGATCGCCGACCTTTTCGCCAAGCTGGGCAAGGCTTACGCCAAGCACGGCTACCGCAGCAAGCCTTACGACAAGCTGCAAATGGCCATCTCCAACGAGTTGATGCAATTCCGCTTCTCGGCCAAGCAAGTGGACGCCCTGTGCGAAACCATGCGCGGCCTGGTGGAAGAAGTGCGCAGCTACGAGCGCAGCATCCAGGAACTGTGCGTCACCAAGGCGCGCATGCCCCGTGCCCACTTCATCAAGACCTTCCCCGGCCAAGAGGAAAACCTGGGCTGGGTGCGGCACGAAATCGCCGCCAAAAAGCCCTACAGCGAAACGCTGTCGCGCTTCGAGGCCGCCATCGTCGAAAAGCAGCAAAACCTGCTCGACCTGCAAACCCGCGTGGGCATCCCCATCAAGGACTTGAAGGAAATCAACAAGCAGATGACCAACGGCGAAGCCAAGGCACGCCGCGCCAAGCGCGACATGATCGAGGCCAACCTGCGCCTGGTGATCTCCATCGCCAAGAAATACACCAACCGCGGTCTGCAATTCCTCGACCTCATCCAGGAAGGCAACATCGGCCTGATGAAGGCGGTGGATAAATTCGAATACCGCCGCGGCTACAAGTTCTCGACCTACGCCACCTGGTGGATCCGCCAGGCCATCACCCGCTCCATCGCGGACCAGGCGCGCACCATCCGCATCCCGGTGCACATGATCGAAACCATCAACAAGATGAACCGCATCTCGCGCCAGATATTGCAGGAAACCGGGCTCGAAGCCGATGCCGCCACCCTGGCCGAAAAGATGGAAATGCCGGAAGACAAAATCCGCAAAATCCTCAAGATCGCCAAGGAACCCATCTCCATGGAAACCCCGGTGGGCGACGACGACGACTCGCACCTGGGCGACTTCATCGAGGACAGCAACATCCTCGTGCCCATCGATGCGGCCGTCTACGGCAGTCTGCGCGACGTCACCAAGGACATCCTCGATTCGCTCACCCCGCGTGAAGCCAAAGTGCTGCGCATGCGCTTCGGTATCGAAATGAACACCGACCACACCCTGGAAGAAGTCGGCAAGCAATTCGACGTCACCCGCGAACGCATCCGCCAGATAGAAGCCAAGGCCCTGCGCAAACTGCGCCATCCTTCCCGCTCTGAAAAACTCAAGAGCTTCCTGGATGGCGAAAGCTAAGACGGCTCGGTAAGTCTAACGGGTCGTTAGCTCAGTTGGTTAGAGCAGAGGACTCATAATCCTTTGGTCCGCGGTTCAAGTCCGCGACGACCCACCAACAAGTAGTACAAAGTAGTTCAAAGCAGTACCAAAACCCGCATAGCTAAAGGCTTTGCGGGTTTTTTGTTGTCTTGTGCAGTCCAACCACATCCATTGACATCCGGGGGTAACTGGGGGTAACTTAGGGGGTAACAAGCATCCAGCCAAAGGAGTTACCCCCAAATGTCGCTGACTGATACCGCAATAAAGAACGCCAAGCCCGGCGCAAAGCAGCTCAAGCTGGCTGACGAAAAAGGGCTATTCATGCTGGTTTCCCCTGCCGGGGGCAAGTGGTGGCGGCTCAAGTATCGTTTTGAGGGCAAGGAAAAATTGCTTTCATTGGGGACATACCCCGAAGTGAGCTTAAAAGATGCACGGCAGCGGCGTGATGATGCGCGCAAACTACTGGCCGATAGCATAGACCCCGGCGCAAACCGCAAAGCTGTAAAAGCCACCAAAGCCGAACGGGGGGCGAATAGCTTTGAAGTGATAGCGCGGGAATGGTTTGCGCGGAAATCGCCGGGCTGGGCTGCATCTAGTGCCGAAAAAATTATCAAGCGGCTGGAAAATGATGCCTTCCCTTGGCTGGGTGAAAGGCCGATTACCGACATTACCCCGCCCGAATTGTTGAAAGTGCTGCGCCGGATGGAAGAGCGGGGCGCAGTGGAAAGCGCCCACCGGATGCGCAACTACTGCGGGCAGATATACCGCTATGCAATCGTAACCGGACGTGCGGAGCGCGACCCATCCGCCGATCTGCGCGGCGCACTACCGCCCGCTGTAAAAGAACATCGTGCCGCCATAACCGACCCCCAAACCGCTGCCGCGCTGTTGCGCGCAATGGATGACTACCAAGGCTCTTTTGTTACCAAGTGCGCCCTGCGCCTTGCCCCGATGGTGTTTGTGCGCCCCGGCGAACTGCGCAAAGCGGAGTGGACAGAGATTGATCTGGATAAGGCGGAGTGGAACATCCCCGCCGAAAGGATGAAAATGCGCGAACCCCACCTTGTCCCGCTATCCACCCAATCGGTAGAAATCCTGCGCGAACTTCATGCGCTAACAGGCAGCGGGCGCTATGTATTCCCCGGTGCGCGCACCAATGGCAGGCCGATGAGTGATAACGCAGTGCTGGCAGCATTACGGCGCATGGGTTTTGCCAAAGATGAAATGAGCGGCCACGGCTTCCGCGCAATGGCGCGCACTATTCTGGATGAAGTGCTGGGGGTGCGCCCGGACTTCATTGAACACCAGCTTGCCCACGCCGTGCGCGACCCGAACGGGCGCGCATACAACCGCACCGCGCACCTTGCCGAACGCAAGAAGATGATGCAGCAATGGGCGGACTATCTAGACAAACTGAAAGCGGGCGCGGAAGTGATACCGCTGCGCGGGAACGCTGCCTGATTAAACGAAGAGATTGCACTATGGCTGACTCACACAATATCAACAGCTATCTAAAAACACTGGACGCGGCAGGCCGCTTGGATTTAGCGGTCAATCTGGCGAATGAGTTAAAAGATACGCACGAACAATTCCAGAGTTTGGCACTAGCCATTATGGAAAGACTCGCGCCCCCGAAAGATAATGAAGCCGCCTTAGATTGGCAAGCATACCGCCTATCTCAAGTGCTTTGTGATGCCATGAGCGATATGGAGCCGCTGTTACGCATTGAGCAATGTATAGCTTCGGTGCGCAAAACGTTATAGCGCGACATCGCCGACCTGCGTGGCGCACTGCCGCCCTCCGTTAAATAACACTGCGCCCACTTATCGAACGCAGGAAGATGATGCAGCAATGGGCGGATTATCTGGATTCGATAGAGGCAGGTGCGAAAGTGATACCGCTGTATAGGGAAGCGTAACATCCGTGCCCCCGTATTGCTAAGCTGCGCGGAGCGCGACGCTGAAATGACGCCCCCCTGTGGGGCGTCTACTTCAGCGTCTTGTTCCGACACCCCACCATCGGAATGCCTGATACACTAGGTCGCACGCAGTCGGTTGTTTTGATTGTGAAGTTGTATTAAAAAAGCTCAACTTGCTCCGGCTGGTTGGGCTTTTTTCTTGTGGGTTTGGGGCCGAAAAACTCACGGGTCATCGCGTATTGTTTATCAGTTACAAGGAAAAATGCTACTTGCGCACCCGCCGGGATGCCTAAACGGATGCGCTGTATTGTGGCTTCGGCAACCGCCATTGTGGGGAAATGGCGTACATAAAGTGAGTTTTGCAACTGGAAGAAGTTTTCTTGCAGCAGGCTTTTACGGAACAGCGTGTAATCGCGCCGTTCTTCGCGTTCTATCATCGGGCAATCATAAACCGCGATCACCCACATTACGCGCCACCCGTTAACCGCCATTCTTCATTGTCTCCATCAATAACCAGCCCTTCGGGAAGCGCTAGTTTCTTGCCTTTGCCATCAAGGATGCGCACGAAGCTGGCGATGCTCGCATCAATCGCGGCGTGCAGCCGCATGTCTTGCCCCGCCATGCGCACAGGGCGTTCGACGAATCCAAGCAAATAGCGCTTGGCGCGGCTGTCGAATTCCGGCGCTTCGCTCCAAGTATCGGCATCATCAGCTAGATGCACATCTACCAAAAAGCGATATGGTTCGATGAAATCGTCCGCCAAGTTAAAGGCATTACCCGCGTTGCAATGTCCCAAGCCTAAGGTGCCATTGAGTCCGGCGGCGACCAACGAGCGGGCGATCATGGCGCGCAGCACGGCATAGCCATAGTTAAGGCGAATGTTCAGCGGGTCTTCCGCGCCTTCCTTGCTGCGTTTGAATGTTTCCGGGAACAGGTTGCCCCAATAGTGTTTTGCGCCTTGGCCTTCTGCGTTGCTTTTGTCGCCATGCTGTACTTGCGTTGCGAGACGCTCCAAGCGTAGCGCCCCGTTGCGTTGCAGTCCGCGCAAGGCGTTTGCTTGCATTGCAAGTTTGGCAGAAATTAGTTGTTGCCATAATTCGCCGCGTTTTTCGCTGGCATCCAGCGCAATTTGCTGGCGTAGCCTGCCTGCATCCAGCCCAGTGGCTGCAAGAGGTATCTGCATGGCGCAAGGCATGTGTCGCGCATCCGTGACCATCACTGCTGCCCCGGCTTCGGCAAGTGCGCGTAAGACGGCGACCGAGAGTGTGGTGGTGTGGTGTTCAAGGCAAAGCACTGCCACATCCTTGGGCGAGACAAACGCATGGTCAAAACCGTCCCGCTCAATTTTCAGCCGCCCCGTGTCTATGCGCAGGTTGGCAGGGTTTTCGATGACGAGAACGCGCTGTTCAGACATTTGCTATTTAACCAGCTTGATGTGGGCTAAATTTTTTCCAGAGACTTTTAATAAACCATCTTTGGAGGACATTTCTTTTACTGGTCTCGTTTCAGTTATGGCGGTTATGAATAATTGCCCGCCATTTTCTGCTTTGAAACTACGAACCAAATAATGCTGTTTATTTTTCAAGTTTAAAACGGTATCTCCTTTGTAAATTTGCACGACACCATGAAGTGCTGGTTTGCCCTTATCGCGCATGGCATCTCGTATTTTCACTAGACGTGGCTCTCTGGAGCCGTTGCTTGCCAGCTCCAAATAGGCATACCCCGCGTTGATGAGGTATTTGCGATGCTCACCATTACGGCTGGTGAAGCCGATGGGCTGCGCATCTTCGGCGTAGGTTTCAAAGCAGCGTACCTTGCGAATCGGTTTGCCATAGAGCGGATGTGGTATCTCTTGTGCGAGGGCGGTTCCGGCTTCTATACCCTGTGCAATGCGTTGCTCGAACGCTTCCGAAATAATGCGCCGCACATCGTCGCTAATGATATTGGCAATGGCTTTGCGCGCAGATTCCTGATTGGTTTTCCCTTGTACTTTGCCCAAGCCGGAAACGGGTTGACGTAGAGCAAGTCGCAATCTATCTTCGCCATCACGTTGTGCTATCCCATAGGCAGTATCTTTGAATAGCGCACCATCCGGGTAACGATCCGGCTTAATGGAAATGCGGCATTCGTGCACAGCATCAAGCGCAGCAGCACGCACGTCGCGCAAAGGCGGTTCGGATACTTTAAGGCTCAACCGAGTTTCGCTCTTCATGCGGCGCTCACGTTCTTCCGGTGTTTCTCCGTCGCGGGGCTGCATTTTTTCGGCAGCGGCCTTGTAGCTCTTCGCCATTTGTTGGAATAACCCGCGCGAAGTGAGAGCCAGTGTGATTGCATCAATCAGATGGTGGCGATGATCCAGCCGCTTATTCGGGCGACGATTGAAATCGAAGCCGGGATTTGCTTCGCGGTCTTCGCGTCTGACCGGATGCCCTTCGAGATATTTCTTGAGCTTGTCAAAATCATCCTTCTCAATTGGTTTGCCTTCGTTATCCAGCAAGGGCAAGCTGTTTTCGATGCGTGCCTCTGGGATTACGGTTTCCAGCTTCCAACTGCGGCGCAACATGGCAGTGAGTTCACCACGCGAAACGGATACTTTGTTAGGACACAGGCATTCCAGCCATTGCGCGGCTTCCTTGGCAATCCATGAGGTCTGGTGAAACTGGCGGTCAGCAAAATCGTTTATGGATTCGTCCGTTAGCACTTCACGCTCAAAATCTTTGAGACGTAGCAGCTTGGCCTTGCGAAATTGTTTTGGTTTCGTGTTTTCAAAGCGCATGGCAGCAGCTTCGACTGATTGCCAGCGCGCATTATTTCGTCCTTCACCCCATGCTTCCCACGGCGTGCGGTCGCCTTTTTCCTGATTGCAGGCGTGATGCGCCAGCACGATTTCAGAACGCTTCATGCCTACCTGTGTGAGGGATTTCGGGATGATGTGTTCGTACTCTGTTGCATGTCCAGATAGTGCTTCCGCAAGGCTAATCGTTTTGTTGCAATAAGGGCAAAAACTTTTTTCTTGTTCTGCCCAAAGTAAATAACGACGAATTTTCGATGGCGTGGGTGTTTGCCCATGAGTGCGGATTTCTTTTTCTGCTTCGCGCCGTGCCTTTTGTTGCTTGGTATTGTCACTTTCGCGCTCGTTGCGGCGGCTGATACCTAGGCTCATTTCGCGCGCCATTTCCACTACGATTTCATCAGGCGGTGCGCCAAGCTCGGTGATCATTCTGTTCAATGTCCAGCGAATCTGGCGAAGCGAACCATCTACCACGGCATTGCCAGTGGATTCTGGCGCAGGAAGTTTTTCCATGCGTTTAATTTCGCGGTTAGGTGATAGCAACCAGCCCACCGTAAACAGTGACTTGAAATAAGGAAGCCAAAACATGAAATCACACAATGCAGAAAACGAAAGAATCAAGCGCCGATATTTTGCTTACCTGAAAGAAGCGAAGCGGCAAAGTGAGCAATCGGTGGATGCAGTTGCCAAGGCACTGGCGCGCTTTGAAGACTACACCATGCGGAAAGATTTTAAGGCATTCCACTTTCAGCAAGCGATTGCCTTCAAAAACCACTTGGCTGAATTGCGCGCCCAGCGTTCCGGGGAGAAATTGAGCAAATCAACCTTACACGCAACCCTTGCGAACCTGAAACGGTTTTTTCAATGGCTTGCCGGGCAACCCGGATATAAATCGCGGTTTCAGTATTCGGATGCCGATTATTTCAACCTGTCAGAAAATGAAGTGCGCGTGGCAACCGCCCGCCGGGAACAAAAAGCACCGACAATGGAACAGGTGAAGCATGTTATTGCGACGATGCCGATTGAAACTGAAATTGACCGCCGCAATCGGGCGCTGGTTGCCTTTACTTTGTTGACGGGCGCACGGGATAGCGCCATTGCATCTATGAAGCTAAAGCATATAGATTTGATTGCGGGCAGCGCCTATCAGGATGCCCGTGACGTTCGTACAAAATTCAGCAAAACCTTTACGACTTACTTTTTTCCGGTTGGGGATGAAGTGCGCGCAATCGTTGAAGAATGGGTGGCCTATCTGCGCGAGGTGAAGCTATGGGGGAGCGATGATCCCCTTTTCCCTGCGACGCGGGTTGAATATGGCGCATCGCGCCAGTTTGAGGTCGCGGGGCTGGACAGAAAATGTTGGAGCAACGCTACCCCGATCCGCACGATTTTCCGCGAAGCGTTTGAACGCGCCGGACTGACTTACTTTAACCCGCACAGTTTCAGGAATACATTAGTCAGGCTTGGTGAAACTGTATGTCAAAGCCCGGAAGATTTTAAGGCGTGGAGCCAGAATCTTGGGCATGAACAAGTTTTAACCACGTTTCTGAGCTATGGTGAGGTAAGCAGCAACCGCCAAAGTGAAATAATCCAAGGGCTGACAAAGCCACGGCATTCCTTGCAACCGGACGTGCGCGAGTTTGCAAAAGCGTTAGCTCAAGAAATGGCTGCGCAGGGTGCAGCGAAATAGGCGTGGGGGTAACTTTGGGGGTAACTGTGAAAAATAAATTTTTACAATCCAGCATTCATGCGGGCTTTAGCGGCTTATTCGATAGTGCGACGACACCAAAAAAGAAAGCCCGCGTAACAGCGGGCTTTTTTATTTATTCGGCATAATTTAGCGGTAGGTTGTGGTGGGAGTCGTTGAGAATCAATCGGGTTTGTCTCCCACTGAGTGCAAATTTTCCATGCCTAGGTGCTGTATGATTAATGTCACATGATTTAACTTTTGACCTTCCGGCAATAGGACCGTCTAATTATGATTACTTCGACTGCTTCGCAGGTTGCGTGTAATACGCAGGTTGCGCCTGCTTCATCCGTATTGCACGTAATTGTAGATTCAAACCACGCTTCAACAATCATGGGCTTTACTCCTGATGACTTCAATAAAATCATTTTGCCAATTATTACTTTGATAGCGTTAGTCGCTGGTGCTCTCGTTCAGCTATGGATTGCCAAGCGTCAGAGTGAAATGCAAAAAGAAATTGCGAAGCGACAAATTGCGGACAGCATTTCTGCAAGACGTCAGGCATGGATCAATGAACTGCGAAGTGAAGCATCAGAATACCTTACTCTTGTCGCCCGTATTGAGGAGTTGAAGCGACCGGCCCCTAACCTAAGCTTAGAAGATCAAAAACGGAATTTCGATGACATGGCAGCTGCTAACGCAAGGGGGCACGAACTTGGTGTTCTCATCAGGCTTCGATTAAACCCATTGGAGGAAATGCATAATACTTTGACAAAATTATTAACCAATCTGGCAGATGTGTGTGTTGACCCACCACCGAACGAAACGCAGAGCCAGGTGGTGGAAGCAAAGAGGGCATTCTTTAAAGCTAGGAATGATGTGATTGTGCATCTTCAAAAGATTCTGAAGTATGAATGGGAGAGGGTGAAGCGCGGTGAAGTTTAACCGCAACGCCGGGGCCAGGTCTAGCAAAGTAGCAAGCAGCCCGGTAGGGTGAAGCAATCCGAGGTCTTGCAATCCAACATTCCACAAGGCACACCTTGGCCCCCGCCCACATTTAATAGGCGATAGCAGATTTCGCAGTTGTGCATTATGCTAGCGTGAACGGGGCTGTGAAGGTGTATAAAAAGGTGTGATTGCACGACCTGACGCCGATGTTCCGTTTCTTTCCGGGAACCTGTAGATGACTATGCTTGCCAATCGAAATTTGTGGATTATCGTAGCGATTTTTCTCTTGAGTTCATGCAAGACTGCGCAATCAGGCTCTGAAAATATCGATAAGGATGTGAAAGTTGATGCTGGCGAGCCAGCGGAAAAACTGGTTAGGCCAGCGGAAAAACCGGTTGGGGAGGATGTTCAGCCTGAACCTGCATCTGCACCTCAGCCAGCATCAAACCCCCAGCCTGCACTGCTCCCCCCGATCATTTCACCTTTCATGCTGAACTCGTTTCAGGGTAATGGCTTTGGCGTGGTGGCAAAAGCCATTGGGAAAATGGAAATAGGCGAGAACACCCTGTTGATACACCCCGAATCGATTCAGTTGCGTTCATTCGGTGATTGTTCTCCCGGTTGTCCTGTGATCGATTCCGTTGAATTTGAGCTGAGCCAGGAGGGCGAAAAATCGTTTTCTGTCATATCCGAAAGCGTGCCCATCCCCGTCAATAAAAAGCTGCCTGGTGTTGGCAGCTTGAAAGTCGTTGTCCCTGCGGGCCATCCGCCGATTTTGCTCAATTTCACCGACAGGAAGCAGTTGGCTGGCTTGCGTTTGACGCTGTCGATCAGCGGCTTGTCTCGTGCAGGCAATAAAAACTCCCAAGGGTGGTGGTATACCCATGCCACGCCATTTATAGCTGCCTTGGGGCTGGAGCCCCCCAAACTGGCAATGGCGCCAAGGGGTGAAAAACGTCAATTGCAGGCGAGACAGCTTGTGCTGGACGGGAGAATTGCAGATTTGCGGCAGTTGCTCAAGGCAGGCGTCAAGGTCAATGACCCCGATACGGAAGGGCAAACCTTGCTGATGTTTGCAGCCCGTGGTAACGCGGATATGGTGAATTTGCTTGTGGCTTACGGCGCGAATGTCAACGCCAAAACACCCATCGACAAAGATGGCAATGGCGCACTCACGGCATTACATATCGCATTACGTCAGGATTCGGTGAACGTGGTTCGCGCACTGATCAAGGCTGGTGCCGATCCACAAGCAGAAGCCAATCGGTTTTGGACACCCATGCACTATGCCGCATATCTCGGGGCGTCAAAATCAATCCGCTACCTGCATGAAAGAAAGGTGGACGTCGACACGCCATTCAAAGGCGGGCGCGCCTCGACCCCATTAATGGTTGCAGCGCAATATGAACAGCCATCGTCAATTCGCGTTTTGATTGAGTCAGGCGCAGATCCAAAACGCAAGGATTCATATGGCGAAGACGCCTGCAGTTATGCGAGATTTTTCAAAAAGCCCGCTTCGATTAAAGCACTTGGCTGCCAGTGATGCTTGAATCAAGGGGGCGAACTAAACCTGAAAAGCATTTTCGGTCAGGACATAATCATCGCTCCCAGCACAATCCGGGGTCAGGTCTTGCAATCAAGCAGCCCCCCCCAGAATTAATCGGGCAAGCTGACCCCTTTGATTGTCCGGCAGCCTGACACTTTCGTCCAATCCACGTCTTAACAAATGTGACGTCGAGTTTTCGGCGCTCATGGGGTTACGCCCATGCTTTTTGCCTGGTGCAAGAGGTGTTGCGGCAGGTGAATGTAATTTGGTCAATCTGATGGCTTTTGACGGGGAATGCGCATGAAACTGAAACTGTTCTGTATGGCGTTGCTGATCCTGCCCGCCGCTGCCATGGCGGCTTGTGTGGATACGGTGCACGGGAGTATTTGCTCGCAGCATGAGGACATCGCTCAAAAGTCGTGGGGCACCGAGCTTGGGCTGACGCGAATTTATCATTCCAGGTATTCTGAGGACGGCTGGTTCGGCCATGGCTGGGGCACGCCCTATGAGACGCGCCTGATCGTGATGCCGGACGGCACGGCCGTGGTGCGGGATCCTTGCTGCATGACCATCACTCGCTATGGCAGCTACGATGCGGCGAGCCTGAAAGCCGGGGTGGAAAGGATAGCCGCCGTGGCAACCGTAAGGGATAAGCTCGATTCCGCAGCGGCAGGGGCACTGCGCACGCAGTTGGCTGCGAATGAGGAATTCAGGCGCGCCACGGTGCTGAAATATGGTTTGCAGGGCGAGCTGCTGCTCCAAGCGAAAATACGCTCGCCCGCCTGCCCTCGGTCGGTGGTTGAGCGTATCGCTGCGGGCTATCGGCGCGTTTCCTGCGAGGGGGAGGTGGATTATTTCGATCTGGCGGGCAGGCTGGTGCGGCAGGAAGACAAGGATCATCAGGTTAACCTCCATTATGCGGGTGAGCATCCCGACCTGATCGAGGATACGCTGGGGCAGAAGATATATCTCAAGTGGACGCCGACGGGCCATGTCGCCGAAGCGCGCACGGATAAGGATGCGGTGGTGGTGAGCTATCGCTATGACGAAAACGATAACCTGGTGCTGGCAAGCGCAGGGGAGGGGAAGGACACCCGGTATGCATACGATGCGAACCATAAGCTGAAGCGGGTGGACAATGCAGACGGCAGCTACATGGCTATGCAGTACGATGCATCGGGCCGCCTGGCCGATCTGGATGAGGGGGATCATTCGCAGGTTGCCTACAGCTACCTTAGCGATGCCGACGATCCGCTGCATTATTGGACGGCTGTTAAAACGACGGACGCAAACGGAAATGTGACGATCGGGGAAGCCGAGCATTTCCTGGCGGTCGATTCTGCGGGTGTCGAGAGGCTCGCCCGTGTGATCAAGACCTAGGGCGGCGTAAAGGAGGAAATCAGCCTGGATGAAATGGAACGGGTAAAGTACGTTCGGCAATCCGACGGAATTTTTTCCGAATTTACCTACCATCCCACCTTGGGCAAGGTGACGGTGTTTTCCAATGTGGATGGGCGCAGGGAGTTCAAGTACGACCGCGCGGGCAATGTGGTACGCATGCAGGATGGAAAGGGCCATCGGATCGACCTGGGCTATGATGGCAACAGCCGCATCAACCGCATCGTGGAAACCAGCAAGGCCGAGCATGTGCGGCGCGAGCTTGTTTTCGGGTATAACGAGCATGGCAAGCCGACCTTGATACGGATGCGCGGGAAGGGCGAGATCAAGGTCGCGTATGGCTCGGATGGCGAAATCAGTAAGGTGGATTCCAGGCAGGGTACGTCGATTGCCTTGGAGGTGTCGCGGGCGTTTAATGAATTGCTGGCGCAAACGCATGTGGCAAACGTGAGCTTGTGCCTGTAGCGACTGGAGCGCGGTAGGCGCCGGGCGGGCCAGGCTGGCAGCAGCTCGGGTTCAGGCTTTATTTTTTATGTCGCAACAAGGTTTGTGCTGCATGCAAAATGTAGGGCCTGCCCTTTGGTGTGGGCTGTTTATGGGAAATTCTGAATGACAGACATTTTTGTAAATGAGGATGACAAGAATAAGATGGGTGCTACTGCGTTGTATGCGGCGGCAAGGGATGGAAAGAGGGAACTGGCCCATGCGTTGATCGCCATGGGAGTGGATATCAATGCACAAGACGAAGATGACGAGTCGGCTCTGTATGTCGCCGCTTGGGCGGGTCATCGTGATGTGGTCGAGTTGCTGATTGCCAAAGGGGCGGAGGTCAATTTGAGGCACAGTGGCCCATCCTGCTCACCCTTGTTCATTGCGGCAGAAAAGGAGCACTACGGCATTGCGGAGTTGCTGATCGATCATGGCGCAGACGTGAATTCGCCGGGCTGGTATCGCCATATGTATATTGATGGAGAGCTCATCGGCGGGATTGTCGAGTATGGTTTTCTCCTGCAGATGGCGGTTAGGCGTGACAAGCTTGATCTCGCCAGAAAATTGATCGCTCATGGCGCGGATGTAAATGCTTTTGATGAGTTTGGAGACAAAACTCCGCCCCTGAAACTGGCTGCTGAATTGGGTAAAATGGAATTTTGCGATTTGCTGGTTGCCAACGGGGCCAGTATCGACGCGAAGGATTAAAGGGGCGGCATCGCATTGTTTTTGGAAGGAAGATTGGAAGCATGAACAACAAAATCTTCAGCAGGAAAATTATTTCAAAGCTGCCAATTTTAGTTGTGGGTTGCTGACCTATGGAGCAGAAAAATGAATACAGCCGCAAACATCGTTATCGCCTTGGTCTCGTTGCTTCATGTCTATTTTCTTGTCCTTGAGATGTTTCTCTGGACGAAGCCAATCGGGTTGAGGGTTTTCGGCCAGAGCAAGGAGGCGGCGGAAGCATCCCGGGTGCTGGCGGCGAACCAGGGTCTTTACAACGGTTTTCTTGCAGCCGGTTTGCTCTGGGGGTTGTATCTTGGCGGCGGCGGATTTGGCGTGAAGGTGTTTTTCCTGGGGTGCGTTATCGTGGCCGGTGTTTATGGGGCGGCAACGGCCAGCCGGAAAATTCTGTTTGTGCAGGCGCTTCCGGCGGGGGTGGCATTGGGTTTGTTGTGTTTTGCCTGAAAAATAGGTCAGACTCGATTTATCTCGCATTAATTCGAGTCTGATTCCATTGGCTCCAGATGGGAGGAAAATAGATTGCCCCCATTGATTCTTCGTTCCGCTGTTATTGCGGAGGATCAGGCGGCGGCGGGGGCAGGTTGGCGCTTGATCCATCGAATTGTACGTTGCCGCACTGGTTTTTCAGGTAGTCTTTGCTGCCTTGTCCCCGGGCGCGTAGTTGCTTTTTGCAGTCTGCCGATTGGTTTTGCAGTGCGGTCAGCCGTTCCACAATTCGGGCGCGTGCTTGAAGCAGGTCGTTGTATTGAGACCGGGCGGCTTTCATTGCACCCCATTGTTTCATGGTGTCTTGTTTCAGGTTGTCCCACTGGGTGCTAAGATCTGCGCGCTGTTTTTCCAGTTCGGCATCTTGTGCCCGCGCGGTATCGCGGCGAGATGCGAGAGTATCCTTCTGGGTGTTCAAGTCGGCGGCCTCGGCGTCGTAAGCGGCACATGCACCGAGGTTGTCGGCGGGGGCGTAGCATCTGTTGCCGTTGTGCGCAGCCATGCGTTGCCCCAGGGCTTGATAATCCGCGTGTATCGCCTGGTCTTTCTGGTCTTGCTCTTCTCGTTGCCTTTTATATTGTTCGGTCTTGGCTTTGAGAGGGGCCACCGAATCGGCCAACTGTGAATATTGAGCCTCTGCCTCTTTGCCGTTTGAGGATGCCTGTTGGAGTGCCGCGGCGTTGGCATCCAGTTCGCCCTTTGCCTGGGAGATTGCGTCCGTAAGTTCATTCGCCCAGGCGATGGACGCGAGGGTCAGCATCAAACTGCACAACATGAGTCGTAGCTTCATGACGGTTCTCCTGTAGGGTAATTAGGGCCAGGCTTGTTTTTCAGTGTTAATTAAAGTATTCCCCTGATGGTTGTTGAGCTCTCGGTAGATGCGCTTTCCAAGAGTGCCTTGTATGCGAGCGAGCCCATGGCTTCGCCCACAATGCCTTTGAAAATTTAGATCAGGCTCCTTGGCTTTCCCTTAATTGTTGGTTTAATTCCCGGAGTCTTACATTACTTGGTGCTGGAGTCCGTGCCATTGGGTTTATTTACTATCACACTGCCTGGCAGAATGCAACTATCCAGGTAGATAGGTGCGCACCCGGCAATTATGTTTTACGCTTGCAAGATAGACTGGTCATAGAGCCTGATTTAAAAAACAATAACGATATTGCTGTTTTTATTTTCTTCCGGGATTGCTGGCAATATTTGGATGGCTGCTTTTCTATCACTTGGTAAACGCTGAGTAAGCTTTCATTTGCGTGAACGCGGGCAAGCGAGTAA
>JBGPSQ010000016.1:0-24096 GCA_041490205.1 Gallionellaceae bacterium | reverse complement strand
CCTCCCCCGGAAACCGAGCGTTTGCAATCGCCCGCTGAACGCCTGGAACTTGACGGGTTATACGAATGCATCCTGTGCGCCTGCTGCTCGACCGCTTGTCCCTCGTTCTGGTGGAACCCTGACAAATTCGTGGGCCCGGCCGGACTGTTGCAGGCCTATCGCTTCATTGCCGACACGCGCGACCAGGCCACCGGCGAGCGCCTGGACAACCTGGAAGACCCCTATCGCCTGTTCCGCTGCCACACCATCATGAACTGTGCGGATGTCTGCCCCAAGGAACTGAACCCCACGGAGGCCATCGGCAAGATCAAGAGCATGATGGTGAAGCGGGCGGTTTAGGCGGCCATGCGGTTTTGAGCGCGTGGCCTGAACCATGAAAGAAATCGAGCGCGTGCGCTGGCGCTGCCGGCGCGGCCTGCTGGAGTTGGATATTGTGCTGGGCCGCTTTGTGGAACGGCATTATGCCGGGCTGGATGAGGCCGGGCGCGCGGCCTTCGATGCGCTGCTGGATATGCCGGATACCGAACTCTGGGATATTATTACCGGGAGGGAGATTGCAGGTAAGGGGGAGGCTCCGCCGGCGGAATGCGGCGAGGTGCTGAAGTTGATCCGGGAGGACTGAAGCCGGGTCGGAAATAACAAGCGGAGAAGACATGGAAAAGAATCGGGTCGCAAAATTGACGCTGGACGACGGCAGGAGCATAGAACTGCCCGTCATGTCCGGTACGCTTGGGCCGGACGTGGTGGACATACGCGGCATCGGCAAGCTTGGCCTGTTCACCTATGACCCGGCCTTCATGGCCACAGCAAGCTGCACCTCGGAGATCACATTTATCGATGGCGACGCCGGACTGCTGTACTACCGCGGCTATCCCATCGAGCAACTAGCGGAAAAGTCCGACTTCCTCGAAGTCTGTTACCTGCTGCTGAACGGAGAATTGCCGAACGCAGGGCAGAAAACGGAATTTGCCCGCACCATCACCTACCACACCATGGTGCATGACCAATTGGCACGGTTTTTCAACGGCTTCCGCCGCGACGCGCACCCGATGGCGGTGATGGTGGGCACGGTCGGCGCCCTGTCAGCCTTCTACCACGATTCGCTGGACATCAGCAATCCGGAACACCGCAGCATTTCCGCGCACCGCCTGCTGGCCAAGGTGCCGACCATCGCGGCGATGGCCTATAAATACAGCATAGGCGAGCCGTTCGTTTACCCGAAGAATAAATTCAACTATGTGGAGAACTTCATGTACATGATGTTCGCCACGCCCGCCGAGGAATATGTGCCCAACCCGGTGCTGGTGCGCGCATTGGAGCGCATTTTCATCCTGCATGCCGATCACGAGCAGAACGCCTCCACTTCTACCGTGCGCCTGGCCGGGTCGAGCGGGGCCAACCCGTTCGCCTGCATCGCATCCGGCATCGCCGCGCTGTGGGGCCCGGCGCACGGCGGCGCCAACGAGGCCGCGCTCAAGATGCTGGAAGAAATCGGCGACGCATCGCGCGTGAAGGAATACGTGCAAGGCGTGAAGGACAAGAAATACCGGCTGATGGGCTTCGGCCACCGCGTGTACAAGAACATGGACCCGCGCGCCTCGGTGATGCGCCAAACCTGCTACGAAGTGCTGAAAGAACTGGGGCTGGGGGACAACAAACTGTTCGAACTGGCGATGGAGCTGGAAAAGACCGCGCTGTCCGACCCCTATTTCATCGAGCGCAAGCTGTACCCCAATGTAGATTTCTATTCCGGCATCGTGCTGCGTGCGCTGGGCGTGCCGACCAACATGTTCACCGTGTTCTTCGCCGTGGCGCGCACCATAGGCTGGATTTCGCAGTGGAACGAGATGATGGCAGACAGCGAGCACAAGATAGGCCGTCCGCGTCAGTTGTACCAGGGGGCGGCGAAGCGCGATTACGTGCCGGTTGGCAAAAGATAAGCAGATTTTATTAGCCACGGATTAACACCGATAGCCACGGATAAAACCAGGCTGGTAATTCGTGGCTGGTTGTTTGGGTTCAGGGTTGAATCGGAATATGGCCGCAAAAGAAAATAACTACATGCAGTCCATGGCGGCATCGTCTGCGCTGTTTGGCATGAACGACCTGTTCATCGAGGGATTGTACGAGGATTATCTCGCCAACCCGGCCTCCGTTCCGGTCGAATGGCGCGGCTATTTCGACAGCCTGCAAGCCGCGCCGGGCGCTGCGCATGATGTGGCGCACAGCCCCATCCAGCGCGCTTTTGCCGCCCTGCCCAGGCAGCCCGCCATTGCCGCTGCTCCGCAAGCCGCGCCGGAGCGCAAGCAGGTTGCAGTCCTGCAGTTCATCAACGCGCACCGCTTCCTCGGCGTGCGCAATGCCAGCCTCGACCCGCTGGCGCGCCATGCCAAACCCGAGGTGCCCGAGCTCGATCCGGCCTATTACGGCTTCACCGAAGCCGACATGGATACGACTTTCGAGACCGGCTCGCTGGTGGGGGCGCAGCGCATGACGCTGCGCGAAATATGGCAACTGCTGCGCCAGACCTATTGCGGCAGCATAGGCGCCGAATACATGTACATCGGCGACATCGCGCAGAAGCGCTGGATACAGCAGCGTCTCGAAAGCGTGCGCGGCACGGCCGATTATGACGCGGCCCAGCGCCGCCGCATCCTGGAGCGGCTCACCGCCGCCGAAGGGCTGGAGCGCTACCTGCATACCAAATATGTCGGGCAAAAGCGCTTCTCGCTGGAAGGCGGCGAAACCTTGATTCCGCTGCTCGACCACCTGTTGCAGCGCGCGGCGGGCGAGGGCGTGCAGGAAACCGTCATCGGCATGGCGCACCGGGGCAGGCTGAACGTGCTGGTCAATATCCTGGGGAAATTGCCCTCCATGCTGTTCGCCGAATTCGAGGGGCATCACGCCGAACACTTCACATCCGGCGACGTGAAATACCACAACGGCTTCTCTTCTAATATCGTCACGCAGAACGGCGCAATGCATGTCACGCTGGCGTTCAATCCCTCGCACCTGGAGATCGTCAACCCGGTGGTGGAAGGCTCGGTGCGCGCGCGCCAGCACACCCGCGGCGACCATGACGGCAGCCAGGTGATGCCGGTGCTCTTGCATGGCGATGCCGCGTTCGCCGGGCAGGGCGTGGTGATGGAAACGCTCAACCTGTCGCAGACCCGCGGCTACCGCACCGGCGGCTCGGTGCACATCATCATCAACAACCAGATCGGCTTCACCACCTCGGATGCGCGCGATACGCGCTCCTCGCTGTATTGCAGCGACGTGGCGAAAATGATCGAAGCACCCATTTTCCACGTCAATGCCGACGATCCCGAAGCGGTGCTGCTGGTGGCGGAAATCGCCCTCGATTACCGCATGCAGTTCCAACGCGACGTGGTGATCGACCTGGTGTGCTTCCGCAAGCTGGGGCACAACGAGCAGGACGAACCGCTGGTGACCCAGCCCTTCATGTACCGCTTCATCAACAAGCATCCCGGCACGCGCGCCCTGTATGCCAAGCGGCTGGTAGAGGCGGGCGCGCTCAAGGCGGAAGAGCCGGAAGCGATGATCCTGCACTACCGCCACATGATGGACGAAGGCGTCAGCCCCGTGAGCACCGGGCCGCGCGACGACCGGCGGGAAAACACCAAGCGCTGGGAAAAATACGTGCAGGGCACGTCCTGGGATGCCAAGGCGGACACCGCCGTGCCGATGGCGCGCCTGCAATTCCTGGCCGGGCGGCTCACCGACATCCCGGCTAACATCGCGCTGCACCCGCGCGTGGAAAAAATTATCGCCGACCGGCGCGCCATGGGGCGCGGCGAGCTTGCGCTCGATTGGGGTATGGCCGAAAACCTGGCCTATGCCACGCTGCTCACCGACGGTTATGCGGTGCGCCTGTCCGGCCAGGATTGCGGGCGCGGCACCTTCTTCCACCGCCATGCCGAGCTGCACGACCAGAACCGCGTGAACTGGCAGGCCGGGCTGTACGTCCCGCTCTCCAACCTGGAAAAAGGCCAGGGCGATTTCGTCGTCATCAACTCCATCCTGTCCGAAGAGGCGGTGCTGGCCTTCGAATACGGCTATGCCACCGCCGAGCCCGATACATTGACCGTCTGGGAAGCGCAATTCGGCGATTTCGCCAACGGCGCGCAAGTGGTGATAGACCAGTTCATCGCCTCGGGCGAAGCCAAATGGGGCCGCTTGTGCGGGCTCACCATGCTGCTGCCGCACGGCTACGAGGGGCAGGGCGCCGAGCATTCCTCCGGGCGCATCGAGCGCTACCTGCAACTGTGTGCCGACTACAACATCCAGGTGTGCATCCCGTCCAGCCCGGCGCAGATGTTCCACTTGCTGCGCCGCCAGATGCTGCGGCCGGTGCGCCGTCCGCTCATCGTGTTCACGCCCAAGAGCCTGCTGCGCAGCAAGGATGCCGCCTCGCCGCTGCAATTGCTGGCCGAGGGCCGGTTCCAGCCGGTGATCGGCGAGACCGAAAAGCTGGATGCAAGCAAGGTGAGACGCATCATCGCCTGCAGCGGGAAAATCTATTACGAACTGATGGCCGCGCGGCGCGAGCGCGGCATCACCGACATGGCCGTCATCCGCCTGGAGCAGCTCTACCCGTTCCCGCACGATGATTTCACCGCGCAGGTCGCCGCCTATCCCAATGCCACCGAAGTGTTGTGGTGCCAGGAAGAGCCGGGAAACCAGGGCGCGTGGCACCGCATCCAGCACTACCTGCTGCGCCACATGCGCACAGGCATGAAACTGGGCTACGCCCTGCGCGCCTCGTCCGCCGCGCCCGCCGCGGGTTATCTGGCTGTACACAACGAGCAGCAGAAAGCGGTGATCGCAGCCGCTTTCCGTCCCGACCTAGACCTGAAAAACAATCCAGGAGCCACAAGCCATGCAAATTGAAATTAAAGTTCCTCAGCTTTCGGAATCCGTCACTGAGGCAACCTTGCTCACCTGGCACAAACAGGCGGGCGAGGCAGTGAAGGAAGGCGAAAACCTGATAGACGTCGAGACCGACAAGGTGGTGCTGGAATTGCCCGCGCCCAAGGATGGCGTGCTGGTCAAGATCATCAAGCAGGGCGGAGAAAAAGTCGGCAGCAACGAAGTGATCGCGCTGCTGGATACCGAAGCGGCGGCATCGGCAACAGCCCCGGCCAAGGCAGAAAGCGCAGCCAGCCCCAGCCAGTCTGCCGCCACCCCCTCGGCGCGCAAACTGGCCCATGCCAACGATGTGGACGCCAGCCGGTTGCAGGGCAGCGGACGGCACGGCGTGGTGATTAAAGAAGATGTGCTTGCCGCAGTCGCGAAGCCCATAGCAGCAATTCCCCGGACCGAGGGCCGCACCGAGCAGCGCGTGCCCATGACGCGCATCCGCCAGCGCATCGCCGAGCGCCTGCTGCAATCGCAGCAGAACGCCGCCATCCTCACCACTTTCAACGAGGTGAACATGCAGCCGGTGATGGAGTTGCGCACCAAATATAAGGATGCATTCGAGAAGAAGCACGGCGTGAAGCTGGGCTTTTCCTCGTTCTTCGTCAAGGCGGCGGTTTATGCCCTGCAAAAATTCCCGGTGGTGAACGCCTCGGTGGATGGCACAGACATCATCTACCACGGCTACTATGACATCGGCGTCGCCATCGGCAGCGAGCGCGGACTGGTGGTGCCCATCATCCGCGATGCGGACAAGCTCTCGCTGGCCGACATCGAAAAGCAGATCGCCGATTTCGCCGCGCGCGCCAAGGACGGCAAGCTGACCATGGAAGAGCTCACCGGCGGCACCTTTTCCATCACCAACGGCGGCGTGTTCGGCTCCATGCTCTCCACCCCCATCATCAATCCCCCGCAGAGCGGCATCCTCGGCATCCATGCGACCAAGGATCGCCCGGTGGCCGAGAACGGCCAGGTGGTGATCCGCCCGATGAACTACCTCGCGCTGTCTTACGACCATCGCATTGTGGATGGACGCGACGCCGTGCTGTTCCTGGTGGCCATCAAGGAAGCGCTGGAGTATCCGGGAAGGATCATGCTGGATTTGTAGGCAAGATTCGCTCGGCGCCGTGCTAGACTAATATCAAAGGGGTAAAGGAATCAGGGCGGCGTAATCAGATAAAGGGTCTATGAAGCTGCTGGACTCAAAAAAAATCGGCTGGCTTACCGCTTTCGTGCTGGCGGGGGCAGTGATATATGCCGCGTTTGCCTGGTTGCACCCCGAAAACCGTGCAGTTGTCCGGATAGGCGTGCTGCATTCGCTCACCGGCACCATGGCGGCCAGCGAAGCGCCGCTGGTGGATGCCATGCGCCTGGCAGTGGAGGAGGCCAACCAATCCGGCGGCGTGAACGGCGCTCAAATCGAGATGGTGGTGGAGGATTGCCGTTCCGATGCTGACTGGTGCGCGCAGCGCGCGGAGAAGCTCATCACGCAGGATAATGTTCAGGCGCTGTTCGGCTGCTGGACTTCGGCCTGCCGCAAGGCGGTCAAGGCCGTGGTCGAGCGGCATCATCACCTGCTGTTCTACCCGGTGCAGTACGAAGGGCTGGAGAAATCGCAGGCCATAGTCTATACCGGCGCCGTTCCCAACCAGCAACTCATCCCCATGGTGAACTGGGCGCTGCAGGAGCGCGGCAAGCGCGCTTACCTGATAGGCTCGGATTATGTGTACCCGCGCACCGCCAACGCCATTGTCAAAAGGCTGTTGCGGGCACAGGGCGGCGTGGCCGTGACGGAAAGCTATGTGCCGCTGGGGGCGGAGTATTTCGATCTCATCGCGCATGACATCGCGGCAAAACGCCCGGACTTTGTTCTCAACACGCTGAACGGCGACAGCAACCGCCACTTCTTCCGCGCCCTGCAAAAAGCCGGCATCCGTGCCGCGGACATCCCGGTGTTTTCCACCAGCATCGCCGAGGCCGAGTTGGCGGCCATGGGGCCGGACCTGATGGTGGGGCATTACGCTGCGTGGAATTATTTCCAGAGTGTGGACAGCGACGACAACCGCGCCTTCATCGAGCGCTTCCGCCGCCGCTTCGGGGCGAACAGGGTGCTGGACGACCCCATGGAAGCCGCCTATGTCGCGGTGAAACTCTGGGTGCAGGCCGCCAACAGCAGCGATACGGCGGATATTGCCAGCGTCAGGACACACCTGGAAACCGACAGCCTGCGTGCGCCGGAAGGCATCGTCGCGGTGGATGGCGAAACCCTGCACTTGTGGAGAACGGTGCGTATCGGCCGCGCGCGTGCCGACGGGCAATTCGACATCGTCTGGCAAACCCGGCGCAGCATCGCGCCCGCGCCATTTCCCTTTTTCATGCCGCGTGAAGAGATCATGGCGCTGGGAAAAGGCGCACCATGAGGATAGCCGCGCGCCTGGTGCTGATGTTCCTGCTGGTCGGCGTGCTGCCGATGGCGCTGTTGAGCTATTTCAACTTGCGCCAGCACGAGGAAACGCTGCGCGTGGCCAAGCTGGAGGAAATGTCCAACCTGGCGGACAAGAAAACCAGCCAGATCAGGAGCTATCTGAAGCAACGTGAATTGGATGTGCGCATCCGGGCGCGCGGCCCGGAGGTGATCAATGCCATGGCCGGCCTGCCCAGGGCATACAGGGCGGGACGGAGCAGCTCGGCTTACCGGCGCGGGGATGCCGGTCTGCACGAGTATTTCAGCCGCTATATCGAGGAGGCCGGGCTGTTCTACGACGTGTTCCTGATCACCCGGCAGGGCGAAGTCATTTACACCCAGAAGCATGAGTCTGATTACGCCACCAATCTGTTGAGCGGCCCCTGGCGCGATTCGCAGTTGGCGCAGGCGTTCCGCGAGGTCGGCATAACGCTGGAGCCAGCGGTTTCAAGTTATGAGTTTTATCCTCCCTCGCAGGCCCCGGCGCTGTTCATCGCCGCTCCGGTCATGGTGAATGGAAAATTCGAGGGCGTGCTCGCGGCACAACTGGACAATGGGCTGCTCTACCGGGTGGCGCTGGATCCGACCGGCCTGGGGCAGAGCGGGGAGGCCATATTCGCCCAGTTCGATGGCGATGCGGCGCTCTATACCACCCCGCTAAAATACCGTCCTGATGCGGCGATGAAATTCCGTCTCAAGCTGCAGGGGAATGAGAACATCCCGATATTCGCCGCGCTGGACGGCAATCCCGGCGAGGGCATCAGGCTTGATTATCGCGGCGTCCAGACGGCTGCGGCCTGGCGCTACCTCCCCGGCCTGAACTGGGGCATGGTGGTCAAGGTGGATACGGCTGAAGTGTTTGCGCCGATTTACCGTCAGCGAGAGCTGATGCTGGAAGCGCTCGCCGGGCTGCTGCTGTTCAGCGGGCTGCTTGCCGCTTATTTCGGGCGCCAGATCAGCGGGCCGCTCAAGGGACTGCTGCTCGCTACCGGGAAAATGGCAACGGGAAGCATGAATATCCAGGCAGACGAGCGCGCGCCCGGCGAACTGGGGCAACTGGCACGTGCTTTCAATCGCATGGCCGCCAACCTGCAATCCTTGTACCACTCGCTGGAAGACCGCGTCGATGACCGCACCCGCAACCTCAATGCCGCCAATGAAAAATTGCAGGAAGAAATAAACGAACGCGCCAGGGTAGAGTCGGTATTGCGCGAGAGCCGGGAGCAATTGCGAGCAGCGCTGGAAGATTTGCGCTACCAGAAATTCGCGCTGGACCAGCACGCCATCGTCGCGATGACGGATGTACGCGGCACGATCACCTACGCCAACGAGAAATTTTGCGAAATCAGCGGCTATTCGCGCCAGGAGCTGCTCGGGCAGAACCACCGCATGCTCAAGTCCGGCGTCAACGATACGGAGTTCTTCCGCGAGATGTACCGCACCATTGCCGCCGGCCATGTGTGGAATGGCGAGATGTGCAACCGGGCCAGGGACGGCAGACTCTACTGGGTGCTGACCACCATCGTGCCGTATCTGGGCAATGACGGCAAGCCATTCCAGTATATCGCCATCCGCACCGACATCACCGCGCGCAAGCATGCGGAAAAGGTGATGGAACGGCATAAGCTGGTGCTGGATCTTGCCCGGGACGGATTCTGGATAGTGGACATGCAGGGCAGGCTGCTGGAAGCCAACCAGGCCTATGCGGAGATTTCGGGATATAGCCTGGAAGAGCTGGTGGGCAGCCAAATCAGCCAGTACGAGATAATCGAGAGCCCGGAAGAAACCCGGGCGCATATCGAGAAAATCATCGCGACCGGCCACGACCGTTTCGAGACGCGCCATCGCCACAAGGATGGCCATGTGATCGAAATCGAAGTCTCCACGATATTCCTGCGCGAGAGCAACCAATTGGCCGTCTTCCTGCGCGACATCACGGAGCGCAAGCGCGCGCAGGCAGAATTGCAGCACAGCCAGGCATTGCTCAATGAGGCGCAGCGCCTTGGGCACCTGGGGAGCTGGGAATTGGATTTGGTGAGTGGCGAGCTGCACTGGTCAGACGAGACTTACAGGATATTCGAGCTGGATCCAGCGCAGTTCAGTCCGTCGTATGAGAACTTCCTGAAAGTAATTCACCCCGGCGATCGCGAGGCGGTCAATCAGGCATATACACGCTCGCTGACAGACCGTTTGCCCTATGACATCGAGCACCGCCTGCTAATGGCGGACAGCCGCATAAAATGGGTGCGCGAGCATTGCAGCAGCGATTTCGATGCGGCGGGCAAGCCGCTGCGCTCGGTGGGGGCGGTGCAGGACATCACCGCGAAAAAAATGGCCGAGGAGCGGCTGCGCGTGGCAGCGGTGGCGTTCGAGACGCAGGAGGCGATCATGGTCACCGATGTTCAGGCCAACATTCTGCGGGTCAATCGCGCGTTCCACCACATAACCGGGTTTAGCGCCGAAGAGGTGCTGGGAAAGAATCCGCGCATCCTCAGTTCCGGGCGGCAGGGCAAGGAATTTTACGAAGAAATGTGGCGGCAGCTGATGGAGTACGGCTCGTGGGCCGGCGAGATATGGGACCGGCGCAAGAACGGCGAAATCTACCCGAAATGGCTCACTATCAGCGCGGCCCGGGACGGGCGAGGGAACGTCACCGAATATGTGGCCATCTTCAGCGACATCACCGCGCGCAAGCAGGCCGAAGAGGAAATACGCAGCCTGGCCTACTACGACGCCCTGACCGGCCTGCCCAACCGGCGCATGTTGCTCGACAGGTTCCATCAGGCGCTGTCGCTGTCTGCGCGTAGCGGCCAATGCGGCGCCATTCTGTTCCTCGATATGGACAGGTTCAAGACGCTCAACGATACGCTGGGCCACGACTATGGCGACACGATGCTGGTAGAAGTGGGGCGGCGCATGAAATCCTGCTTGCGCGAGGTGGATACCGTGGCGCGGATCGGGGGGGATGAGTTCGTGGTGCTGCTCGAGGAAGTCGGGGCCGACGTGCAAGAGTCCTTGCATGCGGTCGCCCTGGTTGCCGAGAAAGTGCGCGCCATCCTGGCAGAACCGTACCGGCTGGGCGGCCATGATTTCCACAGCTCGCCCAGCATCGGGGTGTGCATGTATAGCGGCGGCAAGGAGCCGGTGGACGTGCTGATGAAACGTGCGGACCTGGCGATGTACCAGGCCAAGGAATCGGGGCGCAATACGGTGCGTTTCTTCGATCCGCTGATGCAGCGAGAAGTGGAGACGCGCGCCGCACTGGAAGCGGACCTGCGCGGCGCGTTGCCGGGCGGTCAGATGATGCTTTATTACCAGGTGCAGGTGGATGGCAAGCTGAACCCGATAGGCGCTGAAGCGCTGCTGCGCTGGAAGCATCCCAGGCGCGGCATGGTGTCGCCTGCCGAGTTCATCCCCATAGCCGAGGAAAGCGGGCTGATCGTCGAAATCGGGCGCTGGGTGATCGAGCAGGCCTGCCAACAACTGGCGGAATGGGCCAGGAATAAACGGATGAGCAGGCTGGTGCTGGCGGTCAACGTCAGCGCGCAACAATTCCGGGCGGTCGATTTTGCGCAACGCACACAGGAGGCGCTGGCCCGCCATGGCGTGGCACCGGACCGGCTGAAGCTTGAGTTGACCGAAAGCGTGGTGCTGCAGGATGTCTCCGGCGTGATCGAAAAAATGCATGCCCTGAGGGAGCTGGGGGTGCGCCTGTCGCTGGATGATTTCGGCACGGGGTACTCGTCCCTTGCATACCTGAAGCTGTTGCCGCTCGACCAGATAAAAATAGACCAGAATTTCGTGCGGAACGTCACATCCGACCCCAGCGATGCCGTGATGGTCAAGACCATCATCGGCATGGCGCAGAACTTCCGGCTGGACGTGATTGCCGAAGGGGTGGAAACCGGGGAGCAGTTGGAATTTCTCAGGCGGGCCGGGTGCATGGCCTACCAGGGATACCTGTTCGGCAGACCGGTTCCGGTGGAAGAGTTCGAGGCGCTGGCGCAGGATTTATTCACGACTCACAGGAAAGCATCATGAAACAGCCGTTTGCCGCCTACCGGATATACCAGGAGCAGGATGCCTCGCGCGGGCGCTTTGCCGAACTGGGGCTGGACGACCTCGATGCGGGCGAAGTGGTGATCCGGGTGGTTTGTTCCAGCGTTAACTACAAGGACGCGCTCGCCGCGACGGGGGCGGGGAAGATCATCCGGCGCTTTCCCTGCGTGGGCGGGGTGGATGCGGCGGGGGTGGTGGAAAGTTCGCAGGATTCACGCTTTGGGCCGGGTGACAGCGTGATCGTCACCGGCTACGGCATGGGGGTGGATCACGATGGCGGCTTTGCCGAGTATGCGCGCGTGCCGGCCGGCTGGGTGGTGCCGCTGCCCGATGGCTTGACGCTATTTGAGGCGATGGCGTTGGGTACGGCGGGCTTCACCGCGGCGCTGGCCATACACCGGCTGGAGCAAAACGAACTGACGCCGGACAAGGGCCGGGTGGTGGTGACGGGCGCCACGGGAGGCGTGGGCAGCCTGGCCATCCAGATGCTGGCGCAACTGGGCTACCAGGTGACGGCCGTGACCGGCAAGGACAGCGAGCATGATTACCTGAAGATGCTGGGCGCAAGTGAAATACTGCCCCGCAGCGCGATAGACCTGGCGAGCCCGCGCCCGCTGGAATCGGGGCTATGGGCGGGTGCACTGGATGCTGTGGGTGGGGCGATGCTCGGCTGGCTGGCGCGCACCATGCAGCAAAACGGCGTCATTGCCAGTTTCGGCAATGCCGGGGGGGCAGAGCTGTATACCACGGTCTATCCCTTCATCCTGCGCGGGGTGCGGCTGATCGGGATTGATTCCGCAGCCACCGCCATGCCGCTGCGCAGGCAAATCTGGCAGCGCCTGGCGGGTGAGCTGCGCCCTGCGCGGCTGGATTTCGTCACGCATACCATCGCGTTTCGCCAATTGCCGCAGGCATGCGAAGCCATGCTGCACGGCATGGCGCGTGGGCGGGTGGTGGTGAAAATAGGGGGCTAGATTTGCTGCGCGGGCTGGCATGCCAGGCAGTGCAATCCAGCGTTCGCAAACAGTTTCCCGAACCCCGGATTTCCTATATGATGTAAATATTATATGTCCGGGTATTTATAATTAATCCGGTCGAAAATTACAAGCGGTAAGCTGGCGATTTGTTTGTCGCTGGTCAGGGGGAGGGTGCTATATTGGCGGCTACAGTTGTTTTGCCGCGGCCATGCGAAAACTTACCGCATCGCCCGGCGTTAAAGATTGCTCAATCATGACACGCGATGCCAAATTGCGGTCGACCGGCTTGTCCCCGTTCAAGCTGATGCTGTTTCTGGTTGCCACGCTTTTCGCCATCGAAATGCTGCTGATGATTGGGCTGGCCCTGTTGCCGCCCATGCCGGAATGGGCGGCCAATATCCTGGACCCGTCCTTGCTGGCGCTCCTGTTCTTCCCCATTTTCTATTTTCTGGCTTACCGTCCGCTTGCGAGGACAGTCAAGAACCTTGAGCAGGCAAGCGAGGCGCGGCGCAACTATGAGGCAAGTTTGCGCTCCATGCTGGACAACCTGCCTTCCATGGCGTGGCTGAAGAATTCCGAGGGACGCTACCTCACGGTGAACCAGAAATTTGCCGAGGCATGCGGCAAGGCCGACGTCATGGAGGTGATCGGGAAAACGAGCGTGGAAATTTGTCCGGAGTGGATGATCAGCCGCTTTTATGAGGACGACCAAGCCATCATGGAATCCGGCAAGCAGGCGCTGGATGAATTGCAGATGGTCGAGCAGGGCGAGGAGCGCTGGTTCGAGATATACCGCAGCCCGATCAAGGACGGACAGGGGGAGGTGCTGGGCATCACCGGCTATGTGCGCGACATCACCGTGCGCAAAAAATCGGAAGAGCAGATGCGCCTCACCGCCAAGATTTTTGAGAACAGCCACGACTCCATCATCATCACCGACACCGACGGCACCATCATCTCGGTCAACCCGGCCTTTACCCGGATCACGGGCTACAGCGCGCAAGAGGCAGTAGGCAATAATCCGCGCATTCTGAATTCCGGCAAGCAAGGCAAGGAATTCTACGCGGGGATGTGGGGCGACCTCGTGAAAAAAGGCTACTGGAACGGCGAGGTCTGGAACCGCCGCAAGGACGGCGCGAGCTACGCCGGCAGGCTCAGCATCAGCGCCCTGCGCGACGAGACCGGCAAGGTCACTCACTACGTGGGTGCCACCAGCGACATCACCGAATTCAAGCTGGCGCAGGATCGCGTGCGCCACTTGGCTTATTACGACCAGTTGACCGGCCTGCCCAACGGCAGCCTGATGCGCGACCGCGTCAATCAGTTGATCTCGTCCTCGCAGCGCGACCGGCGCGAGTTTTCGCTGATTTTCATAGACCTGGATAATTTCAAGAACGTGAACGACTCGCTCGGCCACCACGTGGGCGACCTGTTGCTGCAAACAATTGCCGGGCGGATTCGGGCAGCGGTGCGCGAAATGGATACCGTGGCGCGGATGGGCGGCGACGAGTTTGTGGTGGTGCTGCCGGATGTGGGCGCCGATGGCGCCCAGCAAGTGGCGCGCAAGATCATCGGCCAAGTGACCAACAGCTTCGGCATCGGCCTGCACCGGATCACCATGACCACCAGCGCCGGAATCGGCGTGTTCCCCAAGGACGGGGGCGACATCGAGTCCATCCTCAAGAACGCAGAGCTTGCGCTGTACCGTGCCAAGGCCAAGGGCAAGAACGACTTTGCATTCTTCACCGAGGAAATGAATACCCTGGCCATCGAGCGCATGCGCATGGAAAGCGACCTGCGCAATGCCCTGTTGAACGAGGATCTGGTGCTGTACTACCAGCCGCAGGTCGCGATGGCGACACGGCAGGTGATCGGCATGGAAGCGCTGGTGCGCTGGCCCCACCCGACGCTGAACATGATCCCGCCCGACCAGTTCATCGCGGTTGCGGAGGAAAGCGATCTCATCATCCAGTTGGGCGAATGGACCATACACGAAGCCTGCCGCCAGATGCGGCAATGGCAGCGCAACGGCTTGCATATATTGCCGGTCGCGGTGAATATCTCCGCCAAGCAGATGCGGCATGCGGATTTTTACGACAGCGTGGAATCGGCGCTGCGCAAGGCGGGGCTGGAGTCGAAATACCTGGAGCTCGAGCTGACTGAGCGCGCGATGATGACGGACATGGACCGTTCACTCGAAGTAATGAACCGGGTGGGCGGCATGGGCGTGAAATTTTCCGTGGATGATTTCGGCACCGGATATTCCAGCCTGGCTTACCTGAAGCACCTCCCGCTCGACAAGCTGAAGATAGACAAGTCATTTGTGCAGGACATCGCGATAGACGAGAACGACCGCGAAATATCCAACACCATCATCCAGCTTGCGCACGGGCTGAACCTTTCCGTGGTGGCGGAAGGGGTGGAAACCCAGCAGCAAATGGCCATCCTGCTCGGGCAGGGGTGCGACAGCGCTCAGGGATATTTGTTCAGCAGGCCGCTGCCTTCCCACGAAGTCGCTGCCTTTCTCCATGCGGAGCAAGCCTCCTAGCGCTCGTGTTACAATCGCCGCCCCCGGGTAGATGAAAACCGGGCGGGCGAAAGTGGCGGAATTGGTAGACGCACTGGATTTAGGTTCCAGCGCCGCAAGGCGTGAGAGTTCGAGTCTCTCCTTTCGCACCAAAATTAATCTGTCAGCGTCTTGCTGCATCCCGTTATATCCAGCCCAATCGATAACTGGTGCCAATGCATTCAATCATGCCCGGAATCGTATCAAAGAAATAAGCGGCCCCGCATTGCTTCGATAGGAGATGCCGGATTACCTGATGCCCAGTTCTTTGGTATGATGAAAACCAGTAGCGCTCAGGTTGGGTAGCGGCTGCTGCATTTGCGCAGAATCACACTGGGGAAATTGGCACGTTCATCAAAGAAGGCAGGTTGTCGTTTTGCTGTTCAACTCCTACCCGTTCATTTTGTTTTTTCTGCCGGTGACGGTATTCGGTTTTTTCCTTCTTGCCAAGCGTGGGCACAGGTTCGCGGCAGCGTGGCTTGCGGCGGCTTCTATCTTTTTTTATGGTTGGTGGAATCCGGCTTACGTACTCCTGCTGCTTGCTTCGATCGGATTGAACTATGCTTTCGGTGTCCGGCTGGCGCGGCTGCACGCATCAGGCAGGGATAAGCATGCCGGACGCTTCCTGGCGGTGGTCGTATCCGCCAACTTGTTGCTGCTCTGCTATTACAAGTACGCGGGCTTCTTCCTGGCCAATCTCCGCGAACTAACCGGCATAACACATGACGTAGCCGAGATAGCATTGCCGCTAGGAATTTCCTTTTTTACATTCACGCAGATCGCCTTCCTTGTGGATGCTCGCCGAGGCAAGGCGAAGGAATATAACTTCATCCACTACTGCCTCTTTGTGACTTACTTCCCGCATCTTATCGCAGGGCCGATCCTGCATCATGGGGAGATGATGCCGCAATTCCGCAATGATGCGACGTATCGCGTGAAATGGGAAAATCTCGCGGTCGGCTTGACCCTGTTCCTGATCGGACTGTACAAGAAAACGGTTCTTGCCGACGGCATTGCCGAGTTCGTCGGGCCAACCTTTGATGCTGCCGCAGCCGGATCTCCGCTGACTCTACTTGGCGCATGGGGCGCGGCACTCGCTTACACCTTCCAGATATACTTCGATTTCTCGGGTTATTCGGATATGGCAATCGGGCTGTCGCGCCTGTTCGGGATAGTGCTTCCGCTCAATTTCGACTCTCCCTACAAGGCGGCAAGCATTGCAGAATTCTGGCGTCGTTGGCATATCACCTTATCCAGGTTTCTGCGAGACTATCTTTATTTTTCGCTCGGCGGCAATCGCAAGGGTGCCGCGCGCCGCTATCTGAATCTTTTCCTGACCATGCTGCTGGGTGGCTTTTGGCATGGCGCAGGCTGGACCTTCATCTGCTGGGGCGCATTGCATGGCATTTATCTCATGTTCAATCACGGCTGGGAATCGTTGTGCAAGGCATTGCGGTTCGAGCCAAAAAATATTTTCGGCTGGACAGCTTTCGCCCATCTCATTACTTTTGCCGCCGTTGTCGTGGCCTGGGTGTTCTTCCGTGCCGCGAACATAGATGCCGCGCTAGCCATGCTCAAGGCGATGGCCGGGATGAGCGGCCTAAATTCGCCTCAGTGCTGGCTGACATCCTGGAGCGAAGCCGGAGCCGCGTTGGGCAGCCATGGGGGGCAGTTTCCCGAGTCGAACTGTTTCGGCGGCGACGCCATCCAGGTTGCCTGGATAGCGGTATTGTTTGTGGTCTGCTGGACGTTCCCGAACACGCAGGAAGTTTTTGCAAACTTCCGGCCCGGCATGGTTTCTCCCGGTTATCGCGACATCACGCCAGGGGAGTCGGCCTTGAAGTGGAAGTGGCGTCCAAACTTGGCATGGCTGGCCGTTATAGCTGGATTTGGCATCTACGCCGTACTATCCATCTCCGAGTTCAGCGAATTCATCTATTTCGTTTTTTGACATGGCCTACAAGCGCTATACCCTCGCACTCCTTGCCATATTCCTGCCGGTACTCACCGTGGTACCCGTTATTAACTGGATAGTTGATCCGTTCTGGTATTTCCGGAATATTGAAGTGCGAGGCTTCAACATGATCAAACCCAGTTACCATTTATACGAGCGGCAAGTGAAGTCAGCGCTGGTGTCGAAACTGCATCCTGAAGCTGTGATCCTTGGCAGTTCGTTCGCTGAAATCGGTCTTCCAGTGACCCATGCGGGGTTTACCAACGGCGGCCAATTGAAATCTTACAACTTATCGTTGCCTTGGGCTCACGGAGAGGAGCTCTACTGCTACGCGCTGTTCGCACTGGCGCAGCCTGGCGTAAAACGCCTGGTGCTCGGCGGTTTCAACCCGGAAGCCGCCCCATGCACCAAATACCAAAATCTGGGAGAAGCCGATTACGCAAAGCTGCTGCTTGGAAAAACCGCATTTCGCGCCACATTGGAGACATTGCGTCATCAAGACGTCAGGCAGGAATCCACCGCCGATGGCATGTGGAGTTACCAGCGGTATCGAGATGTCTTTCGCAATGATGGCGATATTATGGCCAATTTCGCCGACTCGTTCAGAGGGAAGCTCTGCCAGTCACCGCAACCCAACCGCAAACTAAATTACGGACTGATAGACCACTCGAAGCCGCCCAGGGATGCATCGACTGCCGGCATGCGCAATATCATTCGATTGGCCCTGAAAAATAACATTCAACTCATCTTGATCGATTTCCCCAAACACGTGTTTTTTTACGAACAGGAACGGGAATGTGGCCGTACGGAGGCAGACTGGAGCGCTCTCTGGCGAATTGCATCGATAGTCGAGGAAGAGGCGGCCCCCGGCTCGCGTCAAGTCGAGTTATGGACGTTTTACGGCTACCAAGAGATCAACGGCGAAAAAATCTACGCGGGGACCGCGATGGCGGATCGTTTATGGCAGGATGACGGACACTTTAATCCTGAGGTCGGCATGGTCGCCTTTGATGCGATCTTCGGTTCGAATCATACATTCGGTCACAAAGTGACTACGCGCGATTTCGACCGCATTCTCGCGGAAGGTGAAAGTCAACGGCGAGCATTCTTAACCAGGAACTCATGGGTGCGGGAGGAATTGGACGAGTTGCGACAAGCAGCGTCTCTCCGGAAGAGCGTTCCACTGGCAAAGCCATGACCGAATCCATTGCATGCATTGCGCGGCATAGTCCTGCCGCAGGGTGATCCATCGGAAACTTCGGTGACTGGCTGATTCTCCAGGTGATTTGCCTTGTATCCCCCATTGCGGCTGGATAGCCTGATTCAATTTGGCATCTCCCCGCATTTGTTGGTGAGGTGATTTTCCAGGTAACTAGGCGGGTGCTGGCCGAAAGCATTACACAGAGGGGTTCTGGAGATATTGCAGCATGGATTTACGTTCCAGCGCCGCAAGGTGTGAGAGTTATAGCCTCTCCTTTCGCACCAGTAAATACGGCAGGCCCGCGCCCGGCCCCGATGGCTTGGCGGCACCCTGCGAACGTCACCCGTGAAATGAAGCCGGAAGCCGGACAGCCACCGCGCCGCGCACGCTGTTGATGAACCAGATGCGGTTCGCGTGAGCCAGGCCGTCAATCCGCACAATGCCTTCCCGAATCACCTTCCTTGCCAGCAACACATCCCGGTACACGCCGGGCAGCAGCCCGCAATCGGCAGGCGGGGTAAGCAGGCGCCCCCCCAGTTCCACGACCAGGTTGCCGCGCGTGAATTCAGTCAGTTCGCCGCGTTCATTGTGTAGCAGCGTATCAAAAATTCCTGCCTGCTGGCTTGCCAGACCTGAGTATATTTCGCGCCGCGTGGTCTTGTGGCGCAGCCATGGGTTGGTGCTGGGTATGGGTGCGCTGGCGAGAGCAATCAGCGGTGCGCCAGAATGCGTATCGAGGGCGGGCACGTCCAGGGGCAGGGTTTCGATCCGTGCTTTACCAGCGGGCGCAAGCATCAGCCGTACCCGCCAGTTGCCATCATGATGCAGGCGTGCATGAGACTGGAGGGCTTGCGTAATGACCGCCTCGTCGAAATCAAAGCCCAAGGCGTGCGCGCTCTTCGCAAGCCGTTTCATGTGTCCGCGCAGCAGCCAATAGCGGCCCTGGTGCAGGCGCAGCGTCTCCAGCAATTCGTACTCTGGACAGGACTGCATCAGGAAAACCTGCTTGGCCAGCCACTCCTCATGTTCGAGGTTCGCATCTGAATCCAGCGTGATGCCGCTGCCGATCCCACATTCCGCGCTGCCCGCTTTCGCGTTGATGACCGGCGTGCGTATGCCGACGCTGAACAAGGCTTCGCCGCCTGGCATCAGTGCGCCGACCGCGCCGCAGTAAACGCCGCGCGGCGAGGCTTCAAGTGCGCGGATGGCGGACATGGCGGCGGCCTTGGGCGCGCCGGTGACCGAGCCGCAGGGGAACAAGGCGCGGAACACTTCGCGCAAATTCACTCCATCGTTCGTGCGGCAGGAGATGGTGGAAGTCATCTGCCAGACCGTGGGCCAAGCTTCGACGGAAAAAAGCTGCCCGGCAGTAACCGAGCCGGGCCGCGCCACGCGCGAAAGATCGTTGCGCACCAGGTCCACGATCATCAGGTTCTCGGCCCTCTCCTTGGGCGAGCGCTGCAATGCTTGCGCCGCTTCGTGGTCCAGCGCGGGGTCTTCGTACCGGGCCGCGGTTCCCTTCATCGGCCGGCAAGTGAGAGGGCGCCCCGTATCTTCTGCGTTTCCCCAGTGGAAAAACAATTCCGGGGAAACCGAGCATATCTGCCACGGGCCGAAATCCAGGTAAGAGCAATAAGCGGCTGGCTGGCTTGCGCGCAGACTGTCGAAAAACGAAAGGCCGTCTCCGGAAAACGGCGCGCGCAACCGCGTGGTGTAGTTGACCTGGTAATAATCGCCCGCCGTGATCCCCTGCCTGATGTGCGCGATGGCGCCGTCAAAACGCCCGCGCGCGGTTTCGTCGCGCCACGCGCCGCACAAATGGCTGCCGCGCGAGCGTGGCGTGGCGTCCATGTTGCGGAACACGGCGAACAGCGCGAACGGCAAGCCGTCGGCAGGTGCGGCATGCGCGTGCAGCGCCCGGTCGAAGGCGGGGGCGGCCTCGTAAGCGACAAAGCCGATCACCCAGCAACCGGCGCGGGAGTGCTCCTCCGCGCGGTGCAGCAAGCCCGGAACCTCATCCGCCGTGGCAGCGGTCAGGATGCACTCAGGGCGGGAAAATGCCGCCGTCAGCCGTCCCGCTTTTGAAGGATGGGGAAAATCAATTTCGCAATAGGCGAGCGCGGGCATCACGGGAGGATCATCACGGGGAGATCATCATGGTGTTTCGGCGCGTTCCATGTTTTCCAGGATGATCGCGGTCTTGCGCGTGAGGCCGGGCGTGTCGCGGTGCCGGTCGTAGAAGCGCGGGTTGGGCACCATCGCCGCCAGCCTGGCAGCCTGCTCCGGCGAAAGCTGCGAGGCGCTGATGCCGAAATAATGTTGCGCCGCCGCTTCGGCGCCGAACACGCCGTTGCCCCATTCGATCACGTTCAGGTAGATTTCAAAGATGCGGCGCTTGTCCATCATGCCTTCCAGCATCACGGTGATCACCGCCTCCTCGCCCTTGCGCAGGGGCGTGCGCTTGGTGGAAAGAAACAGGTTCTTCGCCAGTTGCTGACTGATGGTAGAGCCGCCCGCGACGACCTTTCCCTTTTTCAGGTTTTTTTCATAGGCCAGCGCGATGCCGTCCCAGTCGAAACCTTCATGGTCGATGAACTTCGCGTCTTCCGCCGCGATCAGCGCGCGCTTCAGGTTGTTCGAGATGTTCCCATACGCCAGCCATTGATGCTGCAAGGCGGCTTTCGGATTTTTTTCCTGCATGGTTTCCAGGCGGGTTTCCATGAAAGCGCTGGTGGAAGGGTTATGGTCCACCCACCACCAGATGTGCGCGGCTATCCAGGCGTTGTAGCCCAGCGCCGCCAGCAGCAGCAAAATCAGGATACGCCTTGGCCAGCGCCAGCGGGATTTTTTGGTAGCCATGCTTAAGGTTGGCGAAGTTTGGCGAGGATCGGCTGGGTGTCCGGGCGCACCTCGCGCCATTTGAAGAATGCCTCCGCCGCCTGTTCCACCAGCATGCCCAGCCCGTCCGAAACGATGGCGGCGCCTTGCGCGCGGGCGAATCGCATGAACGGCGTGTCGCGCCCATACATCATGTCGTAGGCCAAGGCGCCCGGCTTGAACAGGCCCGGCGGCAGCGGGGGCAACTCATCCGATAAACTGCTGGAAGTGGCGTTGATTACCAGGTCAAAGTTCTTGCCCGCGAGTTCTTCATAGCTTTTGGCGAACACCGTGCCCGCCCCCTCGAATTGCGCGGCGAGGTCGTGCGCTTTGTCCACGGTGCGGTTGGCGATGACCACGCCGAGACCCGCGTTGAACAGCGGCCAGATCACCCCGGCGGCAGCACCGCCCGCGCCCAGCAGCAGCGCATCCTTGAACATCAGCTTGAAGCCGATGTTTTTTTCGATGTCATTGATCAGCCCCGCGCCGTCGGTGTTGTCGCCCCAGATTTCATTGTCCTGGAACAGCAGCGTATTCGCCGCCCCGGCTTCGCGCGCGCGCCCGGTCTGCATCGCGCACATCTTGAAAGCCTCGAACTTGAAGGGAACGGTGACATTGCAGCCCTTGTAGCCTGCCGTGCGCAGACGTGCAATGGTCGCGGCAAAGCCGTCCGGCGGGGCTTCGATCGCCTCGTAGCTCATGTCCTGGCCGGTCTGTTCGGCGAACATCTTGTGGATCAGCGGCGACTTGCTGTGCGCGATGGGATTGCCGATGACGGCGTATTTGTCAGTCATATCTGGTTTGCTGCCATAGAGCGTCTTGCAGGAGAGGGCGAATTATAACCGCTTCCACACCATGAAAGTTCCGCCGCACAGCGTCATGGCCCAGACGATGGCAGGGCCTGCGGGCAGGTCGAGCCATCCGGACAGCAGCAGCCCGAGCGCATAGCCTGCGATGCCGATGACGTAAGCGATGGCCGGGCGCCATTTCCTGCACCGATGGGTGGCCAGCGCGGGCACGATCAGGCTGGCAAACACCAGATATACCCCGACCAGTTGCACCGAGGCGGTGACCGCCAGCGCGAACTGCCCATAGAATGCGAACCGGGGAAAGCAGCCCCTGAAAAATATCCACAGCACGAACAGGAACACGGTGAGGATGGCGGTGGCAATGAGCTGGCCGTTGCTGACCCACAAAATCTGGCCTGCCAGCAAGTCCTTGAAGTGTTCGCCGCCGTGCGCGTCGCGGCTCAGCAGCAGCACGCCCAGGCTGGCGGCAAGCACGAACACCAGGCCGATGGTGGCCTCCTGAATCTTCGGCCGCTTGTGCTCGGTATAGGCCAGCAATGCCGCGCCGAGAATTGCCCCGGTTACCGCCATGCCCTGCACCGCAAAGGTGTTGTCTTCCAGGCCCAGCAACCCGGCAACGATCACGCCCAGCCCGGCAATTTGTGCCACGGCGAGATCGATGAAAATCACGCCGCGCGCCAGCACCCGCATGCCCAGCGGCACGTGCGTGGCGAGCACCAGCACTCCCGCGATGAATGCGGGAAGCATGATGCTGAGTTCTATATTGCCCATATCGATATTCCCGGTTAGTAATGCCTCATTGTCCTGACGTAGCGGCGCCTATTTCAACGCCGCCAGCAAGCGCGCGATGGTGTCGTCGAACAGGCCATACAAATCCTTCGCGCCATCCGTGCCGCCCACGCTGAAGGGCAGCACCACTGCCGGAATATGCCCATGCTGCTCCATCCATTCTGAAGGTTTTGCATCCTGATAGGCGGCGCGGACCACCATTTTTGCCGGGTGCCGTTGCAACGTTTCCAGTACCTGCGCCATGTGCGAGACGCTGGGCTCCATGCCGGGCTTGGGTTCGAGTTCGGCCACTTCCTTCAGGCCCAGCCACTTGTTCAGGTAGGAAAATGCCTGGTGGTGCACGATGATGGGCTGCCCCCACAGCGGCGCGGCCTGCTTTTCCCAGCGCGTCAGCGCGGCTTGCCACTTCTGGGAAAAGGAGAGCAACCGCGCGCGGTAGTAATCTGCGTTGGCCGGGTCGAGCGTTTCCAGGCGCAGCGACAGCGCTTGCGCGATGGGCAGGAAATTCCGCGCATCGAGCTGGATGTGCGGGTTGCCCTCGGGATGCACGTCGCCTTCGCTGCGGCTCAGGATGGCTGGCTTTTCCAGCATGACCACGTAATGCGCAGCCTCGAAATTGCCGGGCTTGCCGGGCGCAATGTCAGGGTTGGAAGATTCGCGCAGCACCAGCGGCAGCCAGCCTATCTCCAGTTCCGCGCCGGTGCACACCACCAGCTGCGCGCGGCGCGCATGCGCGATCAGGCTGGGGCGCGCCTGCACATGGTGCGGGTCTTGCAGCGCGGTGGTGGCGGAATAAATGTCCGCCTTGTCCCCGGCCAGCTCCTGCGACAGGGCGGCCCATTCCGGCTCGCAGGCAAAGATGCCGAGCGCGGCCTGGGCTTGGGCGCTCAATAGCAACAAGGCAATGCAAAGAAGTTTTTTCATGATCGTCCCTTAAAACTGGTGCGCGCCGTGCGCGCCCAGGCTCATGATGTATTGCAGGAAAACCTGGTTGCCGGGCAGGCCCTGGCGCGCATTATCTCGCGCCAGTTGCAGGCGCAACCGGGAAAATTCGCTGGGGCTGTAGTCAAACATCAGCGTCTTGCGCGAGGGCGCATAGCGGTAATTGCCGACTATGCTGGCGGCAAGCAACGCACCGGCCTGGGCATTGCCCGGTTCCAGCCGGTCATAGCGCAAGCCGGTGCGCCAGTCAGGCATGAACTGGTATACCCCCTGCAAGTACCAGCCGGATTGAGTGTTGGCATAGCTGTCGGTGAGCGCGGGGCCGATGGGCGGAGTATAGGCCAGCATGCCCTGCTGGCTGCGCCGGAAATATTCGCCCTGCAACTTGAAATTCGTCACCGTGGGGTTTCCGCCGGGCGCATATTTCCACACGAAATCCAGGCCTGCGGTATGAGAACGTCCGGTGAATGTTTCGGCCGACAGCGCGCCGGAAACATTGGGAATGGAGCCGCTCCAGTTG
>JBGPSQ010000015.1:0-24190 GCA_041490205.1 Gallionellaceae bacterium | reverse complement strand
TGCCAGGGCACGATGTTGGAATGATGCTCGGCTTCGGTGAGCACAATTTCGTCGCCGGGGCGGAGCTGGGTTTCGGTCAAGGTTGCGGCGAGCAGGTTGATGCCTTCCGTGGTGCCGCGCACGAATACGACTTCTTGCGCCGACGATGCCCCCACGAAGGCGGCGACCTTGGCGCGCGCGCCCTCATAGGCGGCGGCCGTTTCCAGCGCCAGGGTGTGGATGCCGCTATGGGTGTTGGAATTTTCGTGTTCGTAGAAGCGCGATATGCGCTCGATCACGGCTTGCGGCTTTTGCGTGGTGGCGGCGTTGTCCAGCCAGATCAGCGGCTTTCCGTGCACCTTGCGCTGCAGGATGGGGAAGTCGCGGCGGATGCTTTCGACATCGAACATGCTGGTTTCGAGCCTCGAAGAGTTACCGGCAGTATATGCCTTGGCCATTGAGACTGCCACTGCTGAGTGAATGATATGCGGGGTGGGTGCGAATTCATTCGCACGATGATTTTAGATTGGCGTGCGAATGAATTCGCACCTACAGGTGTGGCATCGCAGGGGGGTGAGAGCCCGCAAGCGAAGCTGATGTTCGGGCGGACGTCAGTGAGGCTATGGAGGCGGGTTGCCAGGCAGTGGCGGTTCAGCAGCCGTTGCGGGGCATCATCCGAAGCGAGCTGGTGATAATTCCTGTAACAAACAATGTTTCCCCGTGGGGAGCGGTACTGGCTTGTTTCAACTGGAAGCAAACCAGCGTGGCGGTGACCTGCTGGATTTCCTGCTCTCTTACCAGATCCCAAACGGCTTCGAAGTCATCGCTCTTAAGCACCAGCTCTACGTCCAGCCTGTCTTGATTCGGCAATTTTGAAAGAATCATCCGGCCTATCTCGCCGGTATTATGACCTTTGGGCATCGTCGAATATCCTGAGCCGTCGGAAGCCACGGTTACCCTTGAAATGTCCACCGTGGTGTGGGTGGTAAGGTATTTGAAGAGTGCATCGTCAAACCCCTTGCCTGATTCAGCCTGGGTTTCACGCTGGCTCGAAGAGCCCAGAAATTCAAATTCCGCGGTCGGGGTATTGTCCGTGAGTTGCAGCACCGAGGCAATTTTTTCACAAGTGAATCTCAGCGCCTTGGAGGGCTTCTTTCCGGATAGCTCGCCGCCTCCCCCCACGATGTTGACGAGGAACGAATCGAGCCTGAGTTCAAGTGTGACTTCAATCATTTTGGTGGTAAGCGGCTATTAATCGGCATCTGTGCAGCGATGAATCTTGGGCAGGCAAGTTAAAGCACCGCAATCAAGCGAGTCATCCGGTTCATTATTGCACACAAGGCGGGCTGACATGCAAGGCATGAAGGTTTTTTCGGGCCGTGCTGCCGATACTTAATTGACGTCCCGGAACAGCAGCATTTCGCCTATCTTCTGTTCGCGGCCTTCCTCGAAGCCGCAGCGGGCGGCGAAGGTTTCGGCATCCTTGAAGGTGCCGAATAGCCTGTCCCACAGCGTGAGGTCGCCGAAGTTGTATTTGTGGACGCCAAACTCGTGGTGTATGGAATGATGTTCCGGGCGCTGCATGATATAGCCCACCCAATGCGGCGTTTTGAGGTTGGAGTGGTAGAAAAACTCGCCAATCGCGGCAAACAGATTGAACCACAAGGCCGCTTCCGGGGCGGCGCCCAGTATTGCATACAGGAGGAAGCTGATGATGATGGAGTTGGACATCATCTCGAGCGGGTGTTTGTAGAATGAGGTGAGTATCTCGATGCGCGCGGCGCTGTGGTGGATCTGGTGCAGGCTTTGCCACAGGAAGCCTATGTCATGCCGGGCGCGGTGCCACCAGTAAAATATGAATGTGCCGATGAACCATGCCAGAATGCCCTGGGCGGGTGCGGGTATGGCCTGCGAAATATCGAGGAGCGAAAGGGGGTGGAACCAGGTGTTCCAGGTCATCCCGGCGAGCAAAACCACGCCGACTTGAGCGAGGTTCAGGAAAATGGTCCGGGCATACCAGCCTGTGGAGTTCGGCAGGGTTCTGCCCGGGAAAATCCGCTCTGCTGCGATGAAAATTGCGCCTATGCAAACGATCACGAACACAACTGACATCGTTCAGTACCGTTTATCAAGCTTCCTGCTTGGGTTTTCTATTGTTTGCAGCGCGCGTGCTGAGGCGCCAAACAAACCAGCCAACTGCGATGATCGTGATGAACGATGCTGCTTCAACTATCCAGACGATTGTTTGAGCTTGTTCTTTTTCCGCCATGGTCTTTGCGGCATGTGCGTTGTCCGCCAGCAGCGCCAGCCATGCCAGAGCCATACAAGTGATCCGTTTCATACCGCCCCCTTTGACGATGATTTGTTGTGATGGGGGATTATAGGGGCATATTCGAAATTCCGCCCGCATAACCTGCGCGCTCGTATTCCAGATCTTCGTAATGGCGCTCGATGATTTCAAGGGCAATGGCCAGGCGCTTGGGCATGAGCGTGCGTGCCTTCGCGTAGTTGATGGATATTTCGTCGTAAAAGATATTGCCGAGATAGGAGATGCCGATCGCGTCGTACAACTCGGTCTCGGCGGCGTCCAGCACGGCATCGACGAAGGCGAAGTGCATGCGCACGGTCGGCCAATCGCGCTTTTGTATCGCACGGCCCGTGGCCAGGGTTAGCGCGCCCACCTCCAGGTGCAGCACGCCGTGTTCTCCTTCCTCTATGTTCTCCGCTACTTCTGGAAAATAGAGGAGAAGGTAGCATGCAAAACGGGAGGCTCCGGCGGCAGGGAAATGCTTGAGGAAACCCAGCTTGTGCAGGTCGCAGAATGAATCGTAGTCAAATGTGGATAGGGGCTGGCTAGACGCTGTACTGCCATAGACTTGCCATATGCCGGTGCGCTCTGGTTCGAATACCATGATGACCTCCATCGGATACCAAAATACTCCCCTTTAAGAAGCAATATTGATAATGGGGTCATTCTGGAACTGTGAATGTCATGCGTCAATAGGCTGTAATATATAGTGATGCATTTTGGCTACATGCATATCTGACATAAATCAGTGAAATTATCGTTTTAATACATCTGGTTGGGCGTTTTATAGTGGATTCCCCGATTCGGTGCAATCGCGGCGTTTCCCTTGCGGGGGCTTGATTCCACGGCGAGACCAGCCCCGCGTCGAGCAGCTTAATAGCGATTCCCGCTTGGCTTGCGTATGCCTCGCCATGGGTGAGGTTGAGCAATTCCAAAATTTCTGTTTTAATTGGTTCGACATTTTAACAATTATTAAACAATCGGAACGTATGATGAAACCAGCGCAGGTAGTCAAGGCTCTGGCAGCGTTGGCCCAATCCACGCGCCTGGAAGTTTATCGGTTGCTGGTAGCGGCGGGGCCGGAGGGGATGGCGGCAGGGCAGATAGCCGAAAAGCTGGATGTCGCGCCCGCGACGCTGTCTTTCCATTTCAGGACGCTCAGCCATGCCGAGTTGATAGAAAGCCGGCAGGATGGCCGCTTTGTCTACTATTCGGCAAATTTTGCGGCGATGAACGGCATGGTGGACTACCTGACCGAGAACTGCTGCGGCGGAAATGCCGAGGCTTGCAGAACACCCCGAAAATGTTGATAACCGAAGGAAAAGCAAAGTGAGTGAAAAACAATATAACGTGCTGATATTGTGCACCGGCAATTCCGCACGCAGCATCCTGGGCGAGGTGCTGTTCAATGAGCTTGGTAAAGGCAAGTTCAAGGCATGCAGCGCGGGCAGCAAGCCTGCCGGCAAGGTGAATCCCGGCGCGCTGGAATGGCTGGAGGAAAACGGGCACAGCACCGAAGGCTTGCGCAGCAAGAGCTGGGACGAATTCGCCGTGCCCGGCGCGCCGGAGTTCGATTTCATCTTCACCGTGTGCGACAACGCCGCCGGGGAAGCCTGCCCGCTATGGCTTGGCCACCCTGCCACTGCGCACTGGGGCATTCCCGACCCGGCCCATATCGAGGGCGATGACGCTCGGCGCGCCGCTTTCAAAAAGGCGGGCGATCAATTGGCGCGGCGCATCCGGTTGTTCCTGAGCCTGCCGATCGAGGAGATGGACAAAATGGCGCTGAAAGAGAAGCTTGCCTCGATTGGCCGTCTTCAAGACTAGTGAGTTGTACAAATGTCGCGTGTGCTATAAATGAATTTGTTTGAACGCTACCTCACCCTGTGGGTGTTCATCTGCATCGTTGTCGGCGTGGTGCTGGGACTATGGATGCCGGAGCCGTTCCACTGGCTGGGCAAGCTGGAGGTTGCCAAGGTCAACCTGCCGGTCGGCCTGCTGATCTGGGTGATGATTATCCCCATGTTGCTGCGCATCGACTTTGGCGCGCTGCACGAGGTTCGCAAACACTGGCGCGGCATCGGCGTTACCCTGTTCATCAACTGGGCGGTGAAGCCGTTTTCCATGGCGTTTCTGGGCTGGCTGTTCATCCGTCACTTCTTCGCGCCGTATCTCCCGGCGGAACAACTCGACAGCTACATCGCCGGACTTGTGCTGCTTGCCGCAGCACCCTGTACCGCGATGGTGTTCGTATGGAGCCGGCTGGTGAACGGCGAGCCGTTGTTCACGCTCAGCCAGGTCGCGCTCAACGACACCATCATGGTGTTTGCTTTCGCGCCGCTGGTGGCCTTGCTGCTCGGCATTTCATCCATCGTGGTGCCGTGGGATACGCTGCTTACTTCGGTGGTGCTGTATATCGTCGTGCCGGTCGCAATCGCCCAACTGTGGCGCAGGATTCTGCTCTCCTGGGGGCAGCAGGTCTTCGAGAACGCACTGGCGAAGACCGGCCCATGGTCGATCTCGGCCTTGCTGCTCACGCTGGTGCTGCTGTTCGCCTTTCAGGGCAAGGCCATCGTCGAAAAGCCTCTCATCATCGCCATGATAGCCGTGCCGATCACCATTCAGGTCTATTTCACTTCGGGCCTGGCTTATTGGCTCAACCGCCGCTTTGGCGAGGCGCATTGCGTGGCCGGGCCATCGGCCCTGATCGGCGCTTCCAACTTCTTCGAGCTCGCGGTCGCGGCGGCCATCAGCCTGTTCGGGTTTGAGTCCGGCGCTGCACTGGCAACGGTGGTGGGGGTATTGATAGAGGTGCCGGTGATGTTGAGCGTGGTGCACATCGTGAAGCGCACGGCGGGGTGGTATCAGGCCGGTCAGGCCCGCGATGCGGGGTGATTCCGGCTGGTGCGGGTGAACGCCTTGCCACTCAAGCCTGCCACACCCCAAACCCCGCCTCGCTCAGGTCTATGCCGATTTCCACTTCCCTTTCGCATGCCTCGTCGTAGGACATGGGGTTGAAGCCTTCGTAAAGGTCGGGCAGCAGGCGCAAGCCGTATTCCCTGACATAGCGGTTGGACTGGATGCCGGCCTTGTGCTTGTCGAAACGCAGGTCGGGGTCGAGCCCGGTCATGCCGACGTAGACGCAGGGCTTGCCCGTTATGTAGCCTGGGTTGCAGCGCTTGAAGCGGCCTTCGTAAAGGACGTCTTTCGAGAGTTCAATGACATACACGTGGTAATGATTGCGGCGCGGCATGCCCGGTATTTTTGCAGAATTCCGGTATGGAGTTTCGGAAATTTCGTGCGTCATGGCGTGCTGCTGGCGCTGCGGATGAACCAGTCGTAGAATATGTAAATGGCATAGCAACTCGATGGGCTGCAAGGCCCTCTCAGGGAACGGTTCGATACGGGCGGGAGCAAATGGAAGCGCTATTGTCCACGGTGCTCGATTCTATCCACGAACAGCTTGCTGTCCTCGATGGGGCGGGCAATATCGTTTATTGCAATCAGGCCTGGATTGATTTCGGCGGCAGGAACGGCATGCCGCCGGGCCATGACTGGATCGGGAAGAATTACCTGGGGGCCTGCGAAGCGTCCGCGGCGCACGGGGATGCCGACTCGGACGAAGTCCGCAGCGGGATGCTGGACGTCATCAAGGGGGATTTGAGCTTCTTTTCGCACGAATACCCTTGCCACAGCCCCATAAAAAAACGCTGGTTTGAAATGCGGTTTTCCCCGCTGCGGGAGGACGCGAATCATTTTGTCGTGGTGCACCACGATATTACTGCCCGTAAATTGTCGGAGGAGCGCATCGCCGAACTGAACATCGAGTTGCGCGAGCTTTCCCTGACCGACAGCCTGACCAGGCTTGCCAACCGCATGCTGCTCGATGCCGCCCTGAGCGAGGAAATCCAGCGGGCAGAGCGTTACGGCAAGCCGGTTTCCGTCATCCTGTTCGATATTGATTACTTCAAGAAGATCAACGATACCCGCGGCCACCTGGGAGGCGATGCGGCCCTGGTGCGGGTGGCGAAAATCATCGGGGAAACATGCAGGCGCTCGGATATTGCCGGGCGCTGGGGCGGGGATGAATTCCTCATCATCCTGCCGGAAACCGTCATCGAGGCCGCCGCCACCGACGCAGAAAAATTGCGGTCGGCCATCTGCGGCGGCCAGTCCGCGGATGCCTACACATGCAGTTTCGGCGTTGCCGCATACAAGGCGGGGGATACTCCCGACTTGCTGATAGGGCGGGTGGATGCCGCCCTGTACGAGGCCAAGGAGCATGGCCGCAACCGGGTGGAAGTCGTTTCCTGAATCATGCTCGTGCCGGTCAATCGGGGGCGGGATTACTTTATGCCTACTCCCAGCCATGCATCCGAAGTGAGGGTAGTGGGCACTGAGGGCAGCTTTTTCTTGAGATAGTCGAGTGCCTGGCTTTCCTTTTCGTGCCACGCCGCTTCTCCCATGCTTTTCTTCAGCATCTGGATGGGGGCGCTGCCCTTGACCATGCCTTCACAGAATCCGGCGAGGGAGGTGACGGGGAAGGGTTTGGTGACCAGTCGGATTTCGACGTTGCGGAATCCGGCATCCTGCATTTCCTGTTTGAAGATTTCCGGATTCTCCAGCGTCGTCACGGAGCGCTGCGGTTGCGGCAGGTCTGGCTTGATCGCGCGCAACGCGCCGAACATGGCCTGCATGGCGGGCGATTGGTCCACCGGCGCCCAACTGGTGAGGGCGATGCTGCCGCCCGGCTTGAGGGTGCGGTAAATCTCGGCGAAGCCACGGCTGCGGTCGGGAAAGAACATCAGGCCGAACAGGGAAAATGCGGCGTCGAACATTTCGTCCGGGTAGGGCAGGGTTTGCGCGTCGCCGCAGTGCAGGGTGATGTTGCCGTGCCCGGCCTGTTCGATCTTGTGCCGGAATACGGCGAGCATGGATTCGGAGAAATCTATGCCGTGCACGCTGGCCGCGTCCGGGGCGGCCATGAGCGCCAGGGTGCCCGGCCCGCAGGCGACATCGAGTATGGATGCGCCGGGCTTGAGCCCGGCTGCAGCGATGGCTTCGGCGGCGTATTGCTCGAACACCGGCATGGTGGTTTCGGCATAACCGTCCGCGACGATGTTCCACGGTTCGCTGTTGGCAAGCGGGTTTGCGTTCTGGCTCATGGTTGCTCCCGGTCTGTAGCCGTGTATATTAAGCGATAAGTGGTGGAGGTTGCGGGAGAGGCGGTGCTGCAATCGATTCGTTGATCTTCTTCCGGTTGCCGACAAAAAAGCCCGGCATTGCCGGGCTTGAGATTCGCAACTCAACATCAACTGCTTCAGCTTGTCGTATTCCCCGGGGCACGGGCCTGCAACCCGCCCGGGAATCCTTTATGAATGGCTCTCTCCCCGGATTTGGCCAGTTGGAATGAAAGCTCCACACGCATTGCTTTTCCCTTGCATAGGCTTGTGTTCGTTGTCGTTAATTTTTTATTGGATAGCCGCCGAAAATGCACTTGCCGGACCGGGGCTATCGGCTTGCTCGTTGGCGAAGCAGCACGAATGATAGTTTCATGCCCAATGAAATGTAATAACCCAAAAGAATTATGCCGGATTATCTAGATAACCGGCTGGTGCCCCCTGTTGAGATATGTGCGAATGCGGCACGGGCAAATGAGACCGGAGCGAGTGTCTCCACGCACTGTCAGTTAGGCCGCTATATCGGGCCTCGTGTGGAATAACCACTTTGTAGTTGTTATTGATATTGGCATCGTACATTTGTACGATGTTTATCGTGAGTATCGGCAGCTAGAATAACGTCATCCAAATGGATGAGATTAAGAACGTTCTACAAATGGATTGAGGGAGGCAGGTTAGATGGATTTGTGAGGGGTGACAGGAATTGCGATGATTTACGTCTCAAAAGATCAATGGTGCATTTCGATCATGGGCGGTCATGAGCTCTGGCGTGAATCGTTGTGTTTATTACTGTCGAGGATGTTTCCCAACGCAGTCATTTTTGAAGCGGCGGACGAGACGGACCCGGTATTTCGCACCTCAATAGTGAACCTGATCGTGTTCTGTCTGAGCCCGCCATACCTCAAAGGGCTGGGGCAGTTGCTGGTATTGCGCCGCCATTTCTCGCTTACTCCCGTAGTCATGATTTCAGACGTCCAGGATAATTTGGCGGACACGGTGGTGCGCACCCACAACGCCAACGCGTTCCTGCGCAGCTCGGCGAGCGCGGATGATATTTTCGCCACGATTGCCGGTATTCTTGGCGGACGGCAAATTTACCCGCAACCAAGCCAGGGCAAAAAAAAGGTTGCCGCTTTTCCGCTTTCTTCGCGCCAGATGGAGGTGTTTTCCCTGCTCTGCAAGGGCATGACCAATAAGGAAATCGGCATCGTGCTCAGCCTGAGCAATAATACGGTGCGCACCCATGTTTCCGCTATTTTCGACATGCTTGGGGTGCGCAACCGCACGGAAGCAGCAACGATAGGAAATCAGTTGATCTGAACCGGTTGATCTGACCCGGTTGATCTGACATATCCCGCGGTTTTTTGCCGCCAGCCCCCCGGTCAGGGCATGGCGTAATGCGACTGCGTCATGTTGTCCACGCCGCAGGGCAGGATTTCGATCCAGTCGAGGAACTGGTTCACCATTTTCTTGCCCTTGAAGGAGCGTCCATGCTGCGGGACGATCATTTCCACATCATGCTGGCGCACCATGTTCACCCAGTAGCGGCAGATCTTGTTGGAGACCATGTAGCGGCGATGGAAGCCGTCTATCAGGGGAATGTGCTTATTGAAGTCTTCCACCGGGGTGTCGGCCTCGTCGTGGTTGACGATGGAGGTTCCCATGTCGCCGGAGAATAGTATCTTGCTGACCGGATCGTAAAACTGGAAATTGCCTTCCGAGTGCATGAAGTGCGCAGGCACCGCCTTGATCAAGGAATTGCCCAGCGGGAACACCATGCCCTCGTCGGGAATGCCCGTCACGCGCCCTTCCGTGTTGCCCGAGTTGCAGAAGTGGGGCACGAAGCGCGCCCACAGTTGGGAGATCATCAGGGTGCAATCGGTGTGCACCATCCATTTGTTGATCGAAGCGATGATGTCCGGGTCGGCGTGCGAAGCCAGGATGTAATCCAGTTTTTTCGGGGGGAAGTAGTTGTGCATTTCCATCAACAGGCCGTTGTAGGTCATGTTGCCGCCCGGATCGATCAGGGCGCCGTGGCCGTTATCCACGATCAGGAACTGATTGGCCTGCACCGCGCTGTTGTTGCTGTCGTCCACCAGATCGTCGAACATCAGGCACTGGTGGGTGCCGTTGTTGAATAGCTCTATTGCCATTTTACTTCCTCCAACTGTTGCCTGGTGAAACTTGCATTCTCCCTTGCTTGGTGCATTGCTCAACTTGTTGAAGATTTTTTGGCCGGGGGCTGGATCGCGTTTGAGGGGCGCTTGTTTTTCTCCAGGGCCAATTTCCTAGACTTTGCCAATTGTGCGGAAAGTTCGGCGCGCATCGCATTCTGGAGTCCGGCATCATGGCCTTTCATGGCTTGCGCGTAATCCTTGCGGGCTTTCGCCACTGCCTCGTCATCGCCAGGTACCGCATTCGCCGTGGTTATTGCCATCATGACGCCGGCAGCAAACATTGCATTGATGCAAGATGCACAGGCTTTTCGCATATTTGCCCTCCCGCGATCAATTAACCACGCAAATGGTATGCCTGTTATGCATTAATTGTTATCACTCAAATGTACTAGCAGGTATATAAACATCACCCAAATGTACTATGCCGGATTGTCCGGAAAAGCTGGATTGGCCGAAATGACATCTAAGCAAATCATCCAGTCTAGCCAGTTTCAATTTATTGGGGCCTGCAAATAAAAAGCCCGGCATAGCCGGGCTTTTTGCCTTCAATACACACTGGCCTTACGGCATGGCGTAATGTTCCTGGGTCATGTTGTCCACGCCGCAGGGCAGGTTCTCGATCCAATCGAGGAACTGGTTGACCGCTTTCTTCCCTTTGAAGGGGCGGCCATGTTGTGGGACGATCCACTCCACGTCATGCTTGCGCACCATGTTCACCCAGTAGCGGCAAATCTTGTTGGAGACCATGTAGCGGCGGTGGAAGCTGTCTATCAGGGGGATGTGCGCCTGGAAATCCTGCACCGGGGTGTTGGCCTCGTCGTGGTTGACGATGGAGGTGCCCATGTCGCCGGAGAACAGAATCTTGCTGACCGGGTCGTAAAACTGGAAATTGCCTTCCGAGTGCATGAAATGCGCGGGCACGGCCTTGATCAGGGAATTGCCCAGCGGGAACACCATGCCCTCGTCCGGAATACCCTTCACACGCCCTTCCATATTGCCTGCGTTGCAGAAGTGGGGCACGAAACGCGCCCACAACTTGGAGATCATCAAGGTGCAATCGGTGTGCACCATCCACTTGTTGATCGAAGCGATGATGTCCGGGTCGGCATGGGAGGCCAGAATATAGTCCAGCTTCTTGGGCGGGAAATAGTTGTGCATTTCCATCAGAAGACCGTTGTAGGTCATGTTGCCGCCCGGGTCTATCAAGGCGCCGTGGCCGTTATCCACGATCAGAAACTGGTTGGCCTGCACCGCGCTGTTGCTGCTATCGTCGACCAGGTCGTCAAACATCAGGCACAGGTGGGTGCCGTTGTTGAATAACTCGATTGCCATTTACTTTCCTCGCTAATTATGTTGTTTTTATAAATACTCTAACAGGCCGCGGCCGTGGCCTTGCCATTAACCGGCTTGCCTATCCATAATTTCTGCTCGGGTTTTTTGCTTGATATGCCTGCGTTACCGCATTCACTGACGGGTGCGTTTGGGGCGCATCCGGGGGGTGGATACCAATACCTGATTTTTCTAGCAGTGCCCGTTTCCAGGCAGTCCTTATTACATTATACAAAAGATACAATCAAAATGTATCATTTAAAGATACTGGAGCATTATAAAGCTTCCCCCCGAAAAGCGGAAATGGGTTTTACCTTGCTGATGCAAGGGTTTCTCTTGCCCAGGGCTGGGAACAGCGTAGTCAGCCCTGCCGCAAAAATATCCCAATCAGCCGAATCGTCCGGTAATGTAGTCTTCGGTCTCTTTGCGCTTCGGATTGGTGAACACGGTGCTGGTGTCGCCGAATTCGATGAGGTCGCCCAGGTACATATAGGCGGTGAAGTCTGAGACACGCGCGGCCTGCTGCATGTTGTGGGTGACGATGACGATGGTGAATTCTTCCTTCAGTTCGTCTATCAGTTTTTCGATGTGCGCGGTGGAAATAGGGTCCAGCGCGGAGGTCGGTTCGTCGAGCAGCATCACCTGCGGTTTCACCGCGATGGCGCGGGCGATACACAGGCGCTGCTGCTGGCCGCCGGAAAGGCCCATGCCGCTCTGCTTGAGCTTGTCTCGCACCTCGCCCCACAGCGCGGCCTTTTTCAGCGCCCATTCCACGCGGTCTTCCATGTCGTGGCGGCTGAGGGATTCATACAGCTTCACGCCGAAAGCGATGTTGTCGTAGATAGACATCGGGAACGGCGTGGGCTTCTGGAACACCATGCCGATCTTGGCGCGAAGGGTGTTGAGGTCCTGTTTGCTGCTGAGGATATTGTCGCCGTCGAGCAGGATTTCGCCGCTTGCCCGCTGGTTGGGGTAGAGCTGGTACATGCGGTTGAAGGTGCGCAGCAGGGTGGATTTGCCGCAGCCGGAAGGGCCGATGAAGGCGGTGACCATCTTCTCCGGGACGATGAGATTGATGTCCTTCAGCGCGCGGAAATTTCCGTAGTGGAAATTCAGGTTGCGGACGATCAGTTTCGGGGTGGTGAATTTATCGGCGGCGCTCATCGGGTGATCCTAATGGGTGATTACTTTCTGGCGGAACAGCACGCGCGCCAGGATGTTCAGGGTCAGCACGCTGAAGGTGATCAGCAGTGCGGCGGCCCAGGCCAGGTTGTGCCAGTCTGGGTAAGGGCTCATGGCGAACTGGAAAATGACCGCCGGCAGGTTGGCCATCGGCTGGTTCATGTTGCTGCTCCAGTTCTGGTTGTTCAGCGCGGTGAAAAGCAGCGGGGCGGTCTCACCGGAAATGCGCGCCACGGCCAGCAGCACACCGGTGATGATGCCCGCGCGCGCGGCGCGCAGCGTGACGAAATTGATGATCTTCCATTGCGGAGCGCCCAGCGCGGCGGCGGCCTCGCGCAGGGTGTTGGGCACCAGCCGCAGCATGTTCTCGGTGGTGCGGATCACGATCGGGATCACCAGGATGGAAAGCGCCAGCGCGCCGGCCCAGCCGGCGAAGTGCCTGACCTGTATGACGTAGATTTGATACACGAACAGCCCGATCACGATGGAGGGCGCGGACAGCAGGATGTCGTTGATGAAGCGGGTGGCGGGCGCAAGCCAGCCGCGCTGGCCGAATTCGGCAAGGTAGGTGCCGGCCAGGATGCCGATGGGCGTGCCGATCAGCGTGCCGACCATGGTCATCATGAAGCTGCCTGCAATGGCGTTGCGCAAACCGCCGCCGTTGCCGGGGGGCGGCGGCGTATCCAGCGTGAAGATATGCGCCGCCTGGGTGGATATGTACTGCATCTGGTCCCAGAGCGTGGCCGATTCGGGGAGGCCGCCGTTCAAAATATGCAGCCCGTTCTTCAACAGGGTGAACAGTATCCAGCCCAGCCAGAACAGCCCGAACAGCATGGCCAGCACCGAGATGCCCAGGGTGAAGTAGTTCAGCAAGCGGCGGCGTGTATAGATGGAAATCATGATCAGGAGCTGTGCCCTTCGCGTTGCGCCAGCCTGTACAGCAGGAAGCGCGCCAGCGAGAGGACGACGAAAGTGATGAAGAACAGGATCAGGCCGAGCTCGATCAGCGAGGAGGAGTAAAGGTCGCCGACCGCTTCGGTGAATTCGTTCGCCAGGGCCGATGCGATGCTGTTGCCCGGCATCAGCAGCGATTTGGAAAGCTCATGCGCGTTGCCGATCACGAAGGTGACGGCCATGGTCTCGCCCAGGGCGCGCCCCAGCCCCAGCATGATGCCGCCGACCACGCCGATCTTGGTGTATGGCAGCACCACGTTCCACATCACCTCCCAGGTGGTGGCGCCGACGCCGTAGGCCGATTCCTTGAGCAGGGTGGGCACGACCTCGAACACGTCGCGCATCACCGAGGCGATGAACGGGATCACCATGATGGCCAGGATAATGCCTGCGGTCAGGATGCCGATGCCCATGGATGGGCCGGAAAAGAACGGCCCCAGCATGGGCAGCTTGCCGATGTGCTGGTTGATCCAGGGCTCGATGTTGTCCCCGAAGAACGGGGCGAAAACGAACAGCCCCCACATGCCGTAGATGATGCTGGGTACGCCCGCCAAAAGCTCGATGGCGATGCCCAGCGGGCGGCGCATCCAGCGCGGCGAAAGTTCGGTGAGGAATAGGGCAATGCCGAAGCTGACCGGGATGCCGATCAAGAGCGCAATGCCGGCAGTGGCGAGTGTGCCGAAAATCGGGATTCCTGCGCCGAATTTTTCCTGCACCGGATCCCAGTCCGTGCTGAACAGGAAATCGAAGCCGAATGCATGTATCGAGGGCAGGCTGCTGATGATCAGCGAGACGATAATGGCTGCCAGCAGCGATAGCACCCCAAAGGCGGACAGCCGCGAGATGTTGCGGAACAGAATGTCCAGCCAGTTTTGGCGCTTTTGCCGGGCTTCTCGTTGGGACGTCTGCATGGATGCCTATTCTAATAATCGCCAGTAGCTAGTTTAATGCCAATAACCTGATTTAATGCAGTGCTCGTTTAATGCCGGCAACCTGTTTCCGGGAATTCCCGCAGACAACCTGCCCCTTATATAAACAGGCAACTTTTCTTATAAATAGAGGGGGGCTTGCGCCCCCCTTTGAGTCTTAAATTATAGCCGATGAACCCGCCTTACAGACGCGCTTCCGGCGAAATTTATGTTACTTCCAGACCGCCTTGCCGCTGCCGTCCTTGATCTCTTTTTTCCATGCGCTGTGGATCAGCTTCACGACCGCTTCGGGCATGGGAATGTAGTCCAGCGATTCAGCCATCTGGCCGCCGCTGGCATAAGCCCAGTCGAAGAACTTCAGCACTGCTTCGGCGGTCTCGGGCTTGTCCTGCACTTTGTGCATCAGGATGAAAGTCGCGCCGGAGATCGGCCAGCTCTTGGCGCCGGGTTCGTCGGTCAGGATTTCATAGAAGCCGGGAGCCTTGTCCCAGTGCGCGCCTGCTGCGGCGGCCTTGAAGCTTTCGGCGCTCGGTGCAACAAAATTGCCGGCGCGGTTCTTCAGTTGCACGTAAGTCATCTTGTTTTGCAGGGCATAGGCATATTCAACATAGCCGATGGAATTCTTGATGCGCTGCACGTAAGAGGCCACGCCTTCGTTGCCCTTGCCGCCGGTGCCGGTCTTCCAGGAAACGGATGCGTCTTCGCCCACGGCAGACTTCCACTCAGCGCTCGCCTTGGAGAGGTAGTTGGTGAAAATGAAGGTTGTGCCGGAGCCGTCGGAACGGTGCACCACGGTGATGTCCTCGGCGGGCAGGTTCACGTCCTTGTTGAGCGCGGCGATGGCCGGGTCATTCCACTTGGTGATCTTGCCCAGGAAAATTGCAGCCAGGACTTCGCCGTCCAGCTTCAGCTTGCCGGGTTCGACGCCGTTGATGTTGACGACAGGAACCACGCCGCCCATCACCGTCGGGAATTGCATCAGGCCGTTCTTCTCCAGGTCTTCTGGCTTCAGGGGCTTGTCGGATGCGCCGAAATCAACGGTCTTGGCTTCGATTTGCTTGATGCCGCCGCCGGAGCCGATGGATTGGTAGTTCAGGCCGATGCCTGTAGAAGTCTTGTAAGCGTCAGCCCACTTTGCATAGATCGGGTAGGGGAAGGTCGCGCCGGCGCCCGTGATGTCGGTCGCATGGGCGCTGCCAACTGCCAGCAGCGAGGCGGCCAAGCCGATGCTGCCCAAAAGGGTGTTCAGTTTGCTCATGTTAATATCCCAGTCCTGTGGTTAAGGTTAATTTTCGTTCAAGGCCTGCCATTTGCGGGCGAATCGAATCATAACCACGGCCTATTACAGAATTATTACACAATTCCGGGGCGTGGCCAGCGCCCTTGAGAGCCGCATCCTGCAGAGGCAAGAAAGGGCGGCGTTGACCATTTTGCTTTTCGCAGGTAGCATTGCCCCCTTTCGTTGCGTTGAGAGTGCTGTTCAGATGCGCCGCAAGCTGGTTGCCGGAAATTGGAAGATGCACGGGGCGCTGTCCCAGAACGAGGCATTGCTGAATGCGCTGGTTGGCGGCATGGCGAAACTGCCCGGGGTGGAGTGCGCGGTTTGCGTGCCTTACCCTTATTTGTACCAGGCGCGTCAAAAGCTCTCCGGGACATCTATAAAGTGGGGCGCGCAGGATGCGCACCAACTGGAAAAGGGCGCATACACCGGCGAGGTGTCGGCCCCCATGCTGAACGATTTTGGCTGCCACTACGTGTTAGTGGGGCATTCCGAGCGCCGCGCCATTTATGGCGAAAGCAGCGCGCTGATCGCCGAAAAATTCGCGGCGGTGCAGAAGGCGGGCATGACGCCCATCCTGTGCATCGGCGAGACTTTGGCGCAGCGCGAGGCGGGCGCGACCGAAGCGGTGGTGGCCGAACAGATGGATGCGGTCATCAAGCTGGCCGGGGTGCAATCGTTGCGCAACGCGGTGCTGGCTTACGAGCCGGTATGGGCCATCGGCACCGGCAAGACTGCCACGCCGGAACAGGCGCAAGCGGTGCATGCCTTTATCCGCGGGCGCATTGCGGCGCTGGACGGGCAGGTGGCGCAAGGGTTGCTCATCCTTTACGGCGGCAGCGTCAAGGGTTCAAATGCGGCGGAACTGTTCGCCAAGGCGGACATTGACGGCGGACTGATCGGCGGCGCATCGCTGATCGCCGATGATTTCCTGGCGATATGCAAGGCCGGGGTCATGGGCAATGCAGTGCAAGTTTAATTTTGTGGAGTAGCGTGTGGAAACTTTGGTTTGGGTGGTTCATATATTAACGACGCTGGTGCTGATCGGCCTGGTGCTGATGCAGCATGGTAAGGGAGCGGACATGGGTGCCGCTTACGGAACCGGCTCGGCGGGCAGCCTGTTCGGCTCCGCGGGCTCGGCCAATTTCCTGAGCCGCAGCACGGCCATCGCGGCAGCGGTTTTTTTCGCCACCAGCCTGTGGCTGACTTACTCATATGCGCATCGTCCGCAAGGAACGAGCATAATGGACAAGGCAGACTTGCCCCAGACATCGCGGCCGGCAGGGACGTCGCAGCCGGCAGGCAATGTGCCGCAGGCCCCGGCGGCGCCGGTCGGCGCGGCCGTGCCGACCCCCCAGAAATCCGGCGAGATACCAAAATAAAATAGCCGGGGCTTACAAATAGCTCCATAGCTGTTGGAGACGGGTTGCAAGAAGGCCCTGCGGTGCAGGCGCCGAAGTTGGAAATTGCCGATGTGGTGAAATTGGTAGACACGCTATCTTGAGGGGGTAGTGGCGAAAGCCGTAGCAGTTCGAGTCTGCTCATCGGCACCAGATCAAATAATAAACCGGGGCGTATGGAGCACCCGGAGGGAACGGTTCAGGCCGGGCGCACCCAGGCGCGCACGGCGGAGGAGAGGATAAATGCTGGAAAATTATTTCCCGGTGCTGTTGTTCATCATCGTGGCGATGGCAATGGGCGTGGCCCCGCTCGTGCTGGGCAGGCTGCTGGGTCCGCATCGCCCGGATGCCGCCAAACTTTCGCCCTACGAGTGCGGCTTCGAGGCATTCGAGGACGCGCGCATGAAATTCGACGTGCGCTATTACCTCGTCGCCATCCTGTTCATCCTGTTCGACCTTGAAATAGCCTTCCTGTTTCCCTGGGCCATGGTGCTCAAGGAAATCGGCCTGTTCGGCTTCGTCTCCATGATGATTTTCCTGGCCATCCTTGTGGTTGGCTTTATATATGAGTGGATGAAAGGGGCGCTGGAGTGGGAGTGATGACAGGCGGAGGCTTGCTGGAAGGCAAGCTGGAAAAGGGATTTATCGTCACCTCGGCGGATACCATCATCAACTACGCGCGCACCGGCTCCCTGTGGCCGATGACCTTCGGCCTGGCCTGCTGCGCGGTGGAAATGATGCACGCCGCCTTGCCGCGCTACGACCTGGACCGCTTCGGCGCAGGCGCTTTCCGCCCCAGCCCGCGCCAGTCCGACGTGATGATCGTGGCCGGCACGCTGTGCAACAAGATGGCTCCCGCCCTGCGCAAGGTTTATGACCAGATGGCCGAGCCGCGCTGGGTGATCTCCATGGGCTCGTGCGCCAACGGCGGCGGCTATTACCATTATTCCTATTCCGTGGTGCGCGGCTGCGACCGTATCGTACCGGTGGACATTTACGTACCCGGCTGTCCGCCGACTGCGGAAGCCTTGCTCTACGGCGTCATCCAGCTGCAGAACAAGATCAAGCGCACCAATACCATCGCACGCGGGTGAACATGGCTGCCGATCTGAAAGCATTGCAAGAGCATTTGACCGGGCTGCTGGGCAGCAAGGCCGCTGGGCTGGAAATCAGGCTGGGCGAACTGGGCCTCACCGTGCGCGCCGCCGACATGCTGGCAGTGATGACGCTGCTGCGCGACGATCCGGGCTGCCGCTTCGAGTTGCTGATCGACCTGTGCGGCATGGATTATTCCACCTACGGTAGCGATGTCTCCGAGGGCGGCGCCTATTTCGCCGAGGACGGCGCCCCCCGCGTTTTCCCATACCGTTTTGCCGCCGTTTACCAGTTGTTGTCGATCGAGCGCAATGCGCGCATGCGCGTGCGCGTGTTCGCCGAGGACGAAGAATTGCCGGTGCTGGAGTCGGTGAACGACATCTGGCCTTCCGCCAACTGGTACGAGCGCGAGGCGTTCGACCTCTACGGCATCGTGTTCAACGGGCATCCCGACTTGCGCCGCCTGCTCACCGACTATGGCTTTGTCGGCAACCCGTTCCGCAAGGACTTCCCGCTGTCGGGAACCGTCGAGATGCGCTACGACCCGGAACAGAAGCGCGTGATCTACCAGCCGGTCAGCGTCGAACCGCGCGAAGTCACCCCGCGCATCGTCCGTGAAGAGCATTACGGCCGCAACGACTAGCAGAGAAGCGAACCATGTCCGAGATTAAAAACTACACGCTAAACTTTAGTTCCGGCCGCCCTGCGGGCTTAACTTGCTCGCGCAAGTTAGCCTGCACTGAAATTCAGGGTGAACGCACGTTGAAATGGGTATGAGGCGAGCAGAGAGCTATGTCCGAGATTAAAAATTACACCCTGAATTTTGGCCCTCAGCACCCTGCCGCGCACGGCGTGCTGCGCCTGGTGCTGGAGCTGGACGGCGAGGTGGTCGAGCGCGCCGATCCGCACATCGGCCTGCTGCACCGCGCCACCGAGAAGCTGGCCGAGCACAAGACCTTCCTGCAGAACGTGCCGTACATGGATCGCCTGGACTATGTTTCCATGATGGTCAACGAGCATGCCTACGTGATGGCGATCGAAAAGCTGGCGGGCATCGAAGTGCCGCTGCGCGCGCAATACATCCGCGTGATGTTCGACGAGGTCACCCGCATCCTCAACCACCTGCTGTGGCTGGGGGCGGTGGGCATCGACCTGGGCGCGATGACCATGTTCTTCTACACCTTCCGCGAGCGCGAAGACCTGCTCGATTGCTACGAGGCGGTGTCCGGCGCGCGCATGCACGCGGCCTATTACCGCCCGGGCGGCGTTTACCGCGACCTGCCGGATTCCATGCCGCAGTACCAGGCGAGCAAGGTGCATGGCCCCGCACAGGTCAAGCGCATGAACGAGAATCGCCAGGGCTCGCTGCTGGATTACCTGGAAGACTTCACCAACCGCTTCCCCAAGTACGTGGACGAGTACGAAACGCTGCTCACCGACAACCGCATCTGGAAACAGCGCACCGTGGGCATCGGCGTGGTCACGCCGGAGCGTGCGCTGGCGCTGGGCTTCACCGGCCCCATGCTGCGCGGCTCGGGCGTGGTGTGGGACCTGCGCAAGAAACAGCCGTACGAAGTGTACGACCGCCTGGATTTCGACATTCCAGTGGGCGTCGAGGGCGACTGCTACGACCGCTACCTGGTGCGCGTCGAGGAAATGCGCCAATCCAACCGCATCATCAAGCAATGCATAGACTGGCTGCGCAAGAACCCCGGCCCCGTGATGACCGGGAATTTCAAGATCGCCCCCCCGAAGCGCGCGGCGATGAAGCAGAACATGGAAGAGCTGATCCACCACTTCAAGCTATTCACCGAAGGCATGCATGTGCCGGAGGGAGAGGTGTATTCCGCCGTCGAGCACCCCAAGGGCGAATTCGGCATCTACCTGGTGTCGGACGGCGCAAACAAGCCCTACCGCATGAAAATACGCGCGCCGGGCTTTGCCCACCTGTCGTCGCTGGACGAAATGACGCGCGGCCACATGATCGCCGACGTAGTGGCAATTATTGGCACTCAAGATATAGTTTTCGGAGAGGTGGACCGTTAATGGATGCCTCTAAAAACCCAAATTTCATCCCAACTGCCGCGTTGCGAAGAAATTTTCTTGCTTACATATTCCCCATATGCTGCGCTGCGAAAATTTCTTCGCGCCTTGCATTTGGGCGAAATTTGAATTTTTAGAGGCATCCATACATGTTGTCCAATAAGATTCAGGAACAAATCAACCGCGAGCTGAAGAAATACCCGGCTGACCAGAAGCAGTCCGCGGTGATGGCCGCGCTGCGCTTCGTGCAGGACGAGAAGGGCTGGATTTCCAACGACGACATGGCGGACGTGGCCGATTACCTGGGTATGCCGCACATGGCGGTGTACGAGGTGGCGACCTTCTACCATATGTACAACCTCAAGCCGATGGGCAAATACACGCTGACGGTGTGCACTAATTTATCCTGTCAGTTGATGGGCTCGAATGAGACGCTGGACCACCTCAAGAACAAATTAGGCATCGGCCTGGGCGAAGTGACTGCCGATGGCAAATTCAGCCTGCGCGAGGCCGAGTGCATGGGCGCCTGCGTGGAAGCCCCGTTGCTGTCGGTGAACAACAAGCGGCTGTGTTCGCGCCTGACCCCGGCAAAGATAGACCAGATACTCGTGGAGTTGGACAAATGAACGGCCCGGTCATCTATACCACCATGCAATTCGACCAGCCGTGGACGCTGGAGAACTACCTCAAAGTCGGCGGCTATCAGGCGCTGCGCAAGGTAATCGAGCAAAAAATGACCGCAGAGCAGATCATCGCCGAGGTCAAGGTTTCCGCATTGCGCGGGCGCGGCGGCGCGGGTTTCCCCACCGGGCTGAAGTGGAGCTTCATGCCGAAGAATTACGACGGCGACAAATACATCGTGTGCAACTCGGACGAGGGCGAGCCGGGAACCGCCAAGGACTGGTACATCCTGCGCTATAACCCGCATGCGCTGATCGAGGGCATGGCTATCGCCGCTTATACCATGGGCGTGAAGACCGGCTACAACTACGTGCACGGCGAAATTTTCGAAGCTTACGAGCGCATGGAAGCGGCCTGCGAAGAGGCGCGCGCGGCGGGCTATCTGGGCAAAAATATTCTCGGCGCGGGTTTTGAGTTCGACCTGCACAACCATCTGGGCTACGGCGCGTATGTGTGCGGCGAAGAAACTGCGCTGCTCGAATCCATCGAGGGCAAGAAGGGGCAGCCGCGCTACAAGCCGCCGTTCCCGGCGAGCTACGGCCTGTACGGCAAGCCCACCACCATCAACAACACCGAGACTTTCTCCAGCATTCCCTACATCATCCGCGAGGGTGGGCAGAAATTCCTCGAACTGGGCCGCCCAAACAGCGGCGGCACCAAACTGTTCTCCGTTTCCGGCCACGTCAACAATCCCGGCAACTTCGAGCTGCCGCTGGGCACCCCGTTCAGCAAACTGCTGGAACTGGCGGGCGGCGTGCGCAACGGGCACAAATTGAAAGCCGTGATCCCCGGCGGTTCCTCCATGCCGGTGCTGCCCGGCGAGATCATGATGGAAACCGACATGGACTACGATTCCCTGCAGAAGGCCGGTTCATACCTCGGCAGCGGCGCGGTGATCGTGATGGACGAAACGGTGTGCATGGTGCGCGCGCTGGAGCGGCTGTCGTATTTCTATTTTGAAGAATCATGCGGCCAGTGCACTCCCTGCCGCGAAGGCACCGGCTGGCTGTATCGCATCGTGCATCGCATCGAGCACGGCGAGGGCAGGCCGGAAGACCTCGATCTGCTGCTGGAGCTGTGCGAAAACATCGCGGGGCGCACCATCTGCGCGCTGGGCGATGCCGCCGCGTGGCCGGTGCAGGGCATGCTCAAGCATTATCGCAGTGAGTTCGAGCATCACATCGAACACAAACGTTGTCTGGTGTAGGCGGATATGGTTAACATCGAAATAGACGGCAAGAAAATCGAGGCGCAAGACGGTCATACCGTGATCCAGGCGGCGCACCAGGCGGGCATTGCCATCCCGTATTTCTGCTATCACAAGAAACTCTCCGTCGCCGCCAACTGCCGCATGTGCCTGGTGCAGGTGGAAAAAGCGCCCAAGCCGCTGCCCGCGTGCGCCACCCCGGTGAACGAAGGCATGAAGGTGTTCACCAATTCGGCGCAGGCGGTCAAGGCGCAACAGGGAGTGATGGAGTTCCTGCTGGTCAACCACCCGCTGGATTGCCCGATCTGCGATCAGGGCGGCGAATGCATGCTGCAGGATTTGGCGGTGGGCTACGGCGCTTCCGCTTCGCGCTACCAGGAAGAAAAGCGCGTGGTGCGGTCCAAGGACCTGGGGCCGCTGGTGTGCGCCGAGGAAATGTCGCGCTGCATCAACTGCACGCGCTGCGTGCGCTTCGGCATCGAGATCGGCGGCCAGATGGAACTGGGCCAGGCGTTCCGCGGCGAGCACGCGGAAATCCTCTCCTTCGTCGGCGGCGCGGTGGAATCCGAGCTTTCCGGCAACATGATAGACCTGTGCCCGGTCGGCGCGCTCACCAGCAAACCGTTCCGCTACAAAGCGCGCTCCTGGGAGCTGTCGCGGCGCAAATCCGTCAGCCCTCACGACGGGCTGGGCACCAACCTCGCGGTGCAGACCAAGAGCAACCAGGTGCTGCGCGTGCTGCCCATCGAAAACGAAGAAATCAACGAATGCTGGCTGTCCGACAAGGACCGCTTCAGCTACGAAGGAATCAATTCATCCGAGCGCCTGACGCAGCCCATGGTGCGCATGGATGGCAAATGGCATGAGACAAGCTGGCAGGCGGCGCTGGAATTCGCCGCCAACGGCCTGCGCCAGATTGCCGGCAACGGCGCCGAAGGCGTGGGCGCGCTGGCGACGCCGCATTCCACCCTGGAAGAGCTTTACCTGCTGCAAAAACTGCTGCGCGGCATGGGCAGCGAAAACGTGGATTTCCGCCTGCGCCAGTCCGACTTCAGCGCGGACGGCAAGCGCGCGGGCGCGCCGTGGCTGGGCATGCCGGTGGCCGAAATTTCCAGGGCAGACCGCATCCTCATCGTGGGCAGTTTCCTGCGCAAGGATCACCCCGTGCTTGCGGCGCGCATCCGCCTGGCCGCCAGGCGCGGCGCGCAAGTGAACGTCATTCATTCGGCTGACTGCGACCTGCTGATGAAAGTGGCCCACAAGAACATCGTCGCGCCAGACGCCCTGGTTGACGCACTGGCGCATGTGGCCAAAGGAGTGGCTGCAAGACAGCAGGATGGCATCGCGGGCAGCCTGGCGAACGGCCAGCGCGTCGTGGTGCTGCTCGGCAATTTCGCGCAGCAGCATCCGCAGGCGGCGCAATTGCAGGCGCTGGCGCAGCAGATCGCGCAAGCCGCCAACGGAAAATTCGGTTTCCTGGGCGAGGCCGCCAACAGCGTGGGCGGCTATCTGGCGAATGCCATCCCCGGCGGCAAAGGACTCAACGCCGCCGCCATGCTGGCCGCGCCGCGCCGTGCCTATGTGCTGCTGAACGCAGAACCGGAACTGGATTGCGCCAACCCGCAGCAGGCGATGCAGGCGATGTTCGGCGCCGATCTGGTGGTGGCGCTTTCCGCCTACAAGCACCAGGCCATGGATTACGCCGACGTGCTCCTGCCGGTAGCGCCGTTTGCCGAGACCTCCGGCACCTTCGTCAGCACCGAGGGGCGCGTGCAAAGCTTCAAGGGCGCGGTCAAGCCGCAGGGCGAGGCGCGCCCGGCCTGGAAAGTGCTGCGCGTGCTGGGCAATCTGCTGAAAGTATCCGGCTTCGATTACGAGAACAGCGAGCAAGTGCGCGACGAGGCGCTGAAGGGCGTGGATGTTGCCGCGAAACTGAACAACACGTTGAACCTCGACGCAGGCCGGGCTTTGCCCGGCGCGGCGGGCGGAGCCCGCCCTGCAAATACTGCCGAATTCCAGCGCGTGGCCGACGTGCCGATCTATTCCGCCGATGCCGTGGTGCGCCGCGCCAAATCGTTGCAGGCCACGCCTGACGCCGCCGTGCCGGTGGTCAGGATGCATGGCGAAGAACTGAAGAAACTGGGCCTGCAGGCCGGGGCAATGGTCAAGGTCAGCCAGGGTCAGGGCAGCGCGCAGCTTGTCGTAGCGGCTGACGACGGCCTGCCGCGCGGAGTCGCGCGCGTGGCCGCAGGCACCGCCGCCACCGCCGGGCTTGGTGCGATGTTCGGGACAATCACCGTGGAGCGCGCATGATGGAGTGGTTGCATACCATAGAGCAGATGGGCGAGGGCGCGCTGGGCTGGGCTTGGCTGCCCCTGTGGACCATCGTGAAAATCATGGTCATCGTGCTGCCCATCATGGGCGGCGTGGCCTACCTCACGCTGGCC
>JBGPSQ010000014.1:0-24935 GCA_041490205.1 Gallionellaceae bacterium | reverse complement strand
TTACCACCAATGGCACCTTCGTCTTCGCTACCAAGGTAACCTCCGGCACAGCCTATAATGTCACCGTCCTGACACAGCCCACAGGCCAGACCTGCACCGTGATCAACGGCAACGGTGCGATCTCGGGCAATGTGGCCAATGTCAGCTTGGCCTGCATCAGCAACTCCTACACCATAGGCGGCACCGTGATCGGGCTCGCCGGTTCCGTGGTGCTGCAAGACAACGGCGGCGACAATCTCACTGTATCGTCCAATGGCGCCTTCAACTTCGCCACCAAGATTGTCAACGGCAATACCTATAACGTCACCATACGCACCCAGCCTACAGGCCAGCTTTGCTCCGTGAGCACTGGAGCGGGGACGGTCTCGGGCAACAACGTCGGCAACGTGGCCGTGGTCTGTTCTTCCCAAGTCTACACCGTGGGCGGCGCGGTCTCCGGCCTCACGGGTTCCGTGGTGCTGCAGAACAACAACGGCGACAACCTGACGCTTTCCGCCAACGCTCCGTACACCTTTCCCACGGCTGTCGCCAGCGGCAGCGCCTTTAGCGTGACCGTCCTCACCCAGCCTGCGGGCGAGACCTGTTCCGTCGCGAACGGCACGGGCACCAGCACGGCAGGCGTGAACATTACCAATGCCGCCGTCTCATGCGCGGTCAACAATTACACCATAGGCGGCACCGTCACCGGGCTGAACGGCAGCATGGTGCTGCAGGACAATGGCGGCGACAATCTCACCGTTGCCACCAATGGCGCCTTCACTTTCGCCACCGCGCTGCCTTATGGCACGGCCTACAACGTTACGCTGCTCTCCCTGCAATTTCCGAACCAGACATGCACCATCACCGGCGGCAGCGGCACGGCGATGGCCAAAGTTACCAGTGTGGCAGTGAACTGCGTGCCGCTGACCGTGCGGGTAAATCCGGCCACCGTCACCGCAGGCGGGCCTGCATTCACCTTGACCGCGCTCGGCACGGGTTTCCTTCCGGCTTCCGTGGTGCAATTGAATGGCGTCCCAAGAGCAGCGAGCTACGTTTCGCCGACTGAGGTGCTGGCGCAAATCACCGCGGCTGACATCGCAGCGAGCGGCGTGGTCTCGGTGACTGTTGTCAATCCGGGCCCGCCGAGCGTGGCGGCATCCGCCGTCCCGGTGACCATCGTCCCGCCGTCAAAGGATGCCGTCGCGTTCCAGATGAATGCGACCCACTCCGGCGCCATCGATTTCAACGGGGTCACAGCCGGCTCCTTACCTGCGGCAGCGAAGTGGGGCGTCAATCTCGGCGGCGCGCCTTCCTATGCGCTCACCGGCGGGGGCAAGGTATTCGTCACTGTTGCGCTCGCTGCCGGCGGCTCGCAACTCGTGGCGCTCGATCAGGCCACGGGCGCGACGGTGTGGGGGCCTATTGCGCTCAGCGGGGCAGCGAATGCCGCCTATGACTCCGGCACTGTCTTCGCACTTAGCGCCGTCATGGGCGGCGCCGGCGTGATGCAAGCCTACGACGCAGCCACGGGAACAATAAAATGGAGCACGACGCTGGTGGGGCAGTACATGTTCTCGTCTCCGCCGACCGCAGCGAACGGATTCGTGTATACGGGTGGGGCAGGAGGGGGCGGCACCTTGTACGCGGTGAATCAGGCCACCGGGGCCATCGCATGGACCAACCCGGTTGCCAATGGCGATTCCAGCGCGCCTGTTGTCAGTGCGGATGGTGTATATGTAACCTATCCCTGCCAGACTTACGACTTCAGGCCGGCCACGGGCGAATCCGTGTGGTCAAATAGTACAGGCTGTTCGGGCGGCGGCGGGGCGACCCCAATTCTTGCCAATGGCATCCTGTATTCGCCCAACGGCATGGGTGGCACGTACAACGGCAGCACCTTCGCAGCCGGGACTGGTGCTGGTGCGTTGCCGGGCACTTACACGGCGGACAATCTGCCGGCCATCGGCAGCACCACGACCGGCTACTTCCTGCAAAGCAAAGTATTGCGCGGGATTTCGCTGGCCAACAACGCGGTGCTCTGGAGCTTTACCGGGGACGGCCTGCTGAATACGTCGCCCATCGTGGTCAAATCCGGGGGCAATTCCTATGTATTCGTCGGCTCGTCGGGGGGCAATCTCTACGCGCTGGATGGCGCCACGGGTGCGCAGCTCTGGACCAAGGCCCTCGGTGCGGCGATACCCAATGGATCGGGCTGGGGCGCGAGAATGCCGATTTCCGGGCTTGAGGCTGGCAACGGGTTGCTGCTGGTTCCGGCGGGAAATACGCTGACTGCATATACTCTGTCTGCTGCACCTTAACAGTTGGCCTGCAGAGGGGGCTTAGCCCCTTCAAACGGATCGGCACACAGAGCCGGGCTCGATTTATCGCACGATGGGTCGAGCCAGGTTTCGCTACTTGCCCAATACATAGCGCATCACCGCCATGGAGAACGCGAAGCAGAAGCCATAGGCGAACGTTTCCAGGCGGATGACTTCCTTTGCGCGATGGCGGCGTCTTGCGCCTATCCATCCCATCAGCAAGCCCGCGGTGATGGGGGTGAGGGCAAGGTTGAGCAGGCGCAGCCAATCGGCCTTGATGAAGTGTTCCGGCACCAGCCAGATGCTCAGCAAGCCTGCGGCTGCGCCGAAGAATAAATACCCGATTGCAGCCAGCCAGGGGCGGGAGGGCTCGCGCCGCCGAAACGTCTTTTTGAAGCCGTGGCCGATCAACTCTACAATCAGTTCGGCAATCATTTGAAGCAGTATCTCTCCCAGAAGTTGGAGTATCCACCCCACTGCCTGAATGATGAATTCACCGAGAATTTCCATGGCGTTAGTTCTAGTCTGAGTTAACCCCATTGATTCGGGCGGGGCGTGAGAACATACCAGATTTCTCCATAACTGATTGTCTTTTTGGTAATAATTGTCAGCGATTAACCCGACTAGACTTATCAGTCTATTATTGGCATAATTCGCCGATGAATAATTTAAGCAACCGTGAGCGTTTGCTGGAGGCGGCCACCGAGGTTTTCCTCGAACATGGCTATGGCGCCAGTGTGGACATGCTGGTGTCGCGCGCCGGTGTGGCGCGGCAGACGTTCTACAATCATTTCGAAAACAAGGAGCGCCTGTTTGCAGAGGCGATGCGCAATTGCGTTTCCGAGATGCTGGTTCCGCTTGATGAGCATGCCGGGGACCTGCGTGTAAGCTTGACGAAGTTTGCGCGCGTTTATCGGCAGCGGGTGTTGAGTCCGCAGAGCATCGCAAAATTCCGCATTGTCGCCAGCCAGGCGCAACGCTTCCCCGAGGTGACTAGTGAAGAATATGCGCAGGGGCTGGGGCGAATGCTCAATCGCCTGACCGAATTTTTTCGCGAGGTCATCACCGATGGGCGCATGCGCGAGGCCGAGCCTGGGTTCGCCGCGGAGATGCTGCTCTCCATGCTGGCAGGTGTGGAGCGCACGCGGATGTTGTTCGGCGTGGCTTGCCCGCCGCAGGACGAGGCGGCGCGGGTGGGCCAGATTGTGGATGGATTTTTGCGCATGTTTGCTGTTGTGGAAGAATGAATGTGAAAAACCAATTAGCCACGGATGAACACGGATTGACACTGATTCAACCAGCCGTATATCCGTGAACATTCGTGTTAATCAGTGGCTAAATAGCTTTTTCAAGAATAAATATAAATAAAAGACGGGAAGTTAAAATGAAAACAAGCCATCTTGAAAGAATAGCCGTTGGTGCAGCCGTGGTTGCCGCACTGCTGGCCGGATGCGGCGGGCAGGAAGGCAAGCCGGGCGCTGCGGGGCCGGGCGCGGGCAATGCGCCGCCGCCGCCCGAGGTGACCGTGGTGACGGTCGGCAAGACCGAAGCGAACCTGACGCAGGATCTGCCGGGACGCCTTGAGGCATACCGCGTGGCGCAGGTGCGTGCGCGGGTGGATGGTATCGTGGAAAAGCGCCTGTTCACCGAGGGCAGCGACGTGAAGGTGGGCACCACCCTGTTCCAGATAGACCCGCGCAGCTATCGCGCTGCCTATGCCGCGGCCCGGGCCGATGTGGATGTCTCCAGGCAAACGCGCGACCGTTACCAGCAATTGCTTGAAGTGAAGGCGGTCAGCCAGCAGGATTACGACCTGGCCGTGGCCAAACTCAGGGCGGCGGAAGCGGCCCTGGCCCGTGCCGAGCTGGACCTGGAAAACACCAATGTGCCCGCGCCCATTTCGGGGCGCATCGGGCGCGAGCTGGCGACGGTGGGTGCCTTGGTCGGCCATGGCGAAGCGACCAACCTTGCCGTCATCGAGCAGATAGACCCCATCTACGCCAATTTCACCGAGCCGGGCGCGGATGAAATGCGCCTGAAAAAAGATGTTGCCGCAGGCAAGCTCAAGCGTAACGGTGCGGCCTTGGTCGAACTCGTGCTGGAAGACGGCAGCATCTACCCCGAAAAGGGCAAGCTGCTGTTTTCCGACCAGGTGGTTGATCCCACCACGGGCAGCATCGCCATCCGTGCGATCTTCCCCAATCCCAGGCATGACCTGCTGCCCGGCATGTTTGCCACCATCCGCTTTTCCGGCGCGAGCGCCGATCATGTCATCAAGCTGCCGCAACGCGCGGTGATGGTCGGGCCGCAGGGACAATTCGTGCTGGTGGTGGATGCGGACGGCAAGGTGGCGGCACGCCCGGTGAAAACCGGCAGCATGGCCGACGGAGATTTCGTCATTGATGAAGGCGTGCAAGTGGGCGAGCAAGTCATCGTGGACGGCCTGCAAAAGGCGCGCCCCGGCATGACCGTCAAGCCCGTGCCGCTGGAGCCGCCCGTTCCGCCAGACAATGTAAACCGGGACAATGCCCCTGCAGGCACTGCACCGTCCGGCAATGCCCCGGTCAGCAAGAACAATCCCGCCAGCGGAGTCGATGCTCCGGCAGTCAAGAAGCAGGGGGCATAGTGCTCGCAAAATTCTTCATAGACCGGCCCATTTTCGCATGGGTGATCGCCCTGCTCATCCTGCTGGCGGGCGGGCTTTCCCTCGGCAAGCTGCCGATTTCCGCTTATCCCGCAGTGGCGCCGCCGCAGATTTCCGTCAACGTTGCTTATCCCGGCGCGTCGTCCAGGGTGGTCGAGGATGCGGCCGTCATTTTGATCGAGCAGCAGCTCAACGGCATCGAGCATCTGCTGTACATGGAATCCGCCTCCGAAGTGGGCACGGGTACCATCACGCTTACCTTCGAGGCGGGCACCAACCTGGATGTGGCCTCGGTCGAGACGCAAAACCGCATCAAGCGCACCGAGCCGCGCCTGCCGGTGGAAGTGCAGCGCGCCGGGATCACCGTGACCAAATCCGCGCGCAACTACCTGATGTTCGTCTCGCTGATCTCGCCGGACAAGAGCCTGGACAACGTAGCACTCGGCAGCTATGCCGCGACCAATGTGCTGGACCACCTGTTGCGCGTACCCGGCGTGGGCGAGGCGCGGTTGTTCGGCACCGAGTATTCCATGCGCATATGGTTGAAGGCCGACAGGCTCTATGCCTATAACCTCACGCCCGGAGAAGTCTCCAAGGCGGTGAGCGCACAGAACGCGCAGCTAGCCATCGGCGAGTTGGGGCAGCTCCCCGCGTCGCCCGGCCAGCAGATGAACGCCGTCATCGTCACCAAGGGAAAACTGACCACGGCCGAGGAATTCGGCAACATCGTAGTGCGCGCCAATCCCGACGGCTCCAGCGTTCGCCTCCGGGACGTGGCGCGCGTGGAACTGGGCGCGGAGGATTATTCCATCGCGGCGCGCCTCGACGGGCAGCCCGCATCCTCCATCGCCATCCGCCTGACGCCCAACGCCAACGCGCTGGAAACCGCCAACGCGATCAAGGCCAAGATGCAGGAATTGTCCAAGCAGTTTCCCAAGGGGGTGGCCTGGGTCATTCCCTACGACACCTCCAAATTCATCCAGGTTTCCGTGCATGAAGTTGTGGTCACGCTGCTGATCGCGCTGCTGCTGGTCTTCCTGGTGATGTACCTGTTCCTCGGCAGCCTGCGCGCCACCTTCATCCCGGCCATCGTGGTGCCGGTGGCGCTCACCGGCGCGCTGGTCGGGCTGTATTTCTTCGGCTACAGTATCAACATCCTCACGCTGTTCGCCATGGTGCTCGCCATCGGTATCGTGGTGGACGACGCCATCGTGGTAGTGGAAAACGTCGAGCGCATCATGGCCGAGGAAGGCCTGCCGCCGCGCGAGGCCACGCGCAAGGCGATGGGCCAGATATTCAACGCCATCATCGCTATCAGCGTGGTGCTCTCTGCCGTGTTCATCCCGATGATCTTCTTCGGCGGCTCGGTGGGCGTGATCTACCGCCAGTTTGCCATCACGCTGCTGCTGACCATGGTGTTCTCCGTGCTGATGGCGCTGACGCTCACCCCCGCCCTGTGCGCCACGCTGCTGCGCCCGATGAACGAAGGGACGCACCAGAAGGGATTTTTCGGCTGGTTCAACCGCACTTTCAAGCGTTCCACCGCGCTTTACCAGCATGGCGTGGGCAGGGCGCTCAAATGGACCTTTCAGTCATTGGGCATCTACGGCGCCATCGTGGCCGCCATGGTGGTGCTGCTGATGTACCTGCCCACCGGTTTTTTACCGGCGGAAGACCAGGGCTATTTCATCAGCATCGTCCAGTTGCCGCCGGGAGCTTCCACCGAGCGCACCAAGGAAGTGATCTCCCAGGTGGAGCAGTATTACCTCAAGCAGCCGGAAGTGGAGCATGTCATCGGCGTGCTGGGCTTCTCCTTCTTCGGGCGCGGTCAGAACGCGGCGATCACCTTCGTCACCCTCAAGAGCTGGGATGAGCGCACCAAGCCGGGCAGCGACGCCGACTCGGTGGTGGGGCGCGCCTTCGGAGCGTTGTCCCGCATCAAGCAGGCGTTCATTTTCCCCACTAATGTGCCGCCCATCCCCGAGCTGGGCGCGGTCGGCGGATTCGATTTCCGGCTGCAGGACCGCTCCGGGTCCGGGCGCGACAAGTTGCTGGAAGTGCGCAACATGGCATTGGGGATGGCGAGTAAGGACTCCGCGCTGATGGGGGTGCGTCCGCAAGGACAGGAGCCCGCGCCGCAGCTCATGCTAGAAGTGAACCGCCTCAAGGCGCAGGCGCTGGGCATAGACCTGGCTGACCTGAACGAAACCCTGCAATCCGCGCTGGGCACGGCCTACATCAACGACTTCGTGCGCCAGGGGCGCGTGCTGCGCGTGCAAATGCAGGCCGAGCCGGTCACGCGTTCGACCATCGCGCAAGTATTGCGTCTGCCGGTGCGCAACAAGAGCGGCGGCATGGTGCCGCTCGCCGAATTCTGCACGCCGCGCTGGACCGTGGCCCTGCCCAAGCTGGACCGCTATAACGGCATGCCCGCGATGCAGATTGCCGGCAACCCTGCGCCGGGCCGCAGCACGGGCGAGGCAATGCTGGCCATGGAGAAAACCGCGTCCCAGCTTCCGCCGGGCTTCGGCTTCGAATGGTCCGGCATTTCCGCCGAAGAGCGGCTCTCCGGCAACCAGGCGCTCATGCTGTTCGGCTTGTCGGTGATCGTGGTGTTCCTCAGCCTCTCCGCGCTGTATGAAAGCTGGTCCATTCCGTTCGCCGTGTTGCTGGTGGTGCCTGTCGGCGTGCTGGGCGCGCTGCTCGCGGTATGGGGGCGCGGCCTGCACGACGACGTGTATTTCAAGGTGGGTCTTATCGTTATCATCGGCCTGGCGGCGAAGAACGCGATCCTTATCATCGAATTTGCGCGCGACTTGCAGCACAAGGGGCACGGCCTGATCGAGGCCACCATCGAAGCCTGCCGCCTGCGGCTGCGCCCCATTTTGATGACCTCCATCGCCTTCATGTTCGGCGTGTTGCCGCTGGTGATTTCCAGCGGTGCTGGCGCCAACAGCCGCCATGCGCTGGGCACCGGCGTGCTGGGCGGCATGCTGGCGGCAACGGCCCTGGCGATATTCCTGATCCCGGTGTTCTTCGTCGCGGTGCGCCGCGTATTTCCCGGCAAGCACAATGGCAATGGACACGGCAACGGCGAGCAGCCGCAGGATCATGAATAGAATCATGAGGAGAAAGATCATGTTTGACGACGTGAATAACCGTACATCGTTCGCGGCGCTGCTTGCGGCAGGGCTGCTGGCTGCCTGTGCAGCCGGACCCGATTACGAGCGGCCCAAGATAGATATGCCGATGGACTGGCAGAACACCAAAGGCCCGAATGAAAATGGCCAGGGCGAAAAAGGTACGACTCAAAAGGACGGCAGCAAGCCCTCCGGCCAGCAGCCTGCGGCCCCGGTGAAAAAAACCGGCGAAGCGGGCGAGCGCTGGTGGAGCCTGTATGCCGACCCCGTGCTGAACAAGCTTGAAGACGAAGCGATTGCTCACAGCGCCAGCGTGCAGTCCGCCGTTGCCAATGTGCTCCTGGCGCGCGCGCAGCTTGGCTACACCGAGGGCGGGCAGTATCCCGCCGTCACCGCCAATGCGCGGGAAAGCCGCACCAAGGTAAGCTCGGTGGGAGCCGTTCCCTACCCGCCGGGTTACAACACCACGCAAAACCTTTCCCATGCCAGCCTGGACGCCAGCTACGAGCTGGACCTGTGGGGCAAATACCGGCGCGCTTCGGAATCCGCGCGGGCGGGGCTGCTCTCCGCAGAAGCCTCGCGCGATGCAGCCTACCTCTCATTGAGCGCGCAGGTGGCGCAGCAATATTTCGCGTTGCTGGCCTTCGATGCGCAGGAAGCCGTGCTCAAGCGCGCGCAGGCAGGCAGGCAGGAAATGATCGCGCTGGACAGGAAGAAAGTTGAAGTCGGCGTCATGTCCGAATACGACCTGCACCAGGCAGAAGCCGACGAAGCAGCCATCCGCTCGCAGCTTGCTGGATTGGCCCAGGCGCGCGACAGGCAGGAAGCGGCGCTCGCAGTGCTGCTGGGACGCCCGCCGCGCGACATCATCAATGGCGTGGTGGAACGCGGCACGCCGACACTCGCGAATGTGTGGGTGCCGGAAGGTCTGCCCTCCGACCTGCTGCTGCGCCGCCCCGACGTGCGCGCGGCGGAAATGAACCTCGCGGCTCTCAACGCGCAAATCGGCGTGGCGCGCTCGCAGTATTTTCCCTCCATCACACTGACCGGTTACCTGGGCAGCGAGAGCGCATCCTTCTCCAGGCTTTTCACCGGCCCGGCTAATATCTTCCAGTTCGCAGCAAATATCAGCGAACCGATCTTCAACGCCGGGCGCACCGGCTACCTGGTGGACGCGGCGCAGGCCAACCGCGACGCCGCGCTGGCCCAATACCGGCAGGCGGTTTCCAGCGCCTTTGCCGATTTGCGCAATGCCCTTTCCGCGCAAGATGCCTCGCGCCAGATACTGGATGCCGAGACCACGCGCAGCAATGCGCTCTCGCAGGCCCGGGTCCAGGCGGAAGCGCGTTACAGGGTTGGCGTCAGCAGCCGTCTGGAAGTGCTGGACGTGGAGAGAAATTACCTGCTGGCGGAACTGAATCGCGTGGACGCCGAGCGCGCGCAGCGCTCCGCAGTGGCGGACCTCTTCAAGGCGTTGGGCGGCGGCTGGAAGGCTGAGTCAGCGGAGAAGAAAGCGGATGGTAAGCCTGAGGTGAAAGCCGAGGGGAAAGCCGAAGTGAAGGAAAGCAAGTAGTCGTATTTGTAGGGCGGGCTTTGCCCGCCGTTGATTGGACGATGTCGGGCAGAGCCCGACCTACTCGGCTTTTCAATTACTGGATTCCCGCCTGCGCGGGAATGACAGCCTAAGGCTGCCGAAACTGCTTCGCCAGCTTCAGCCCCTGCCCCTGGTAATTTGATTTCACGTCCTGCCCATAGAGCAGTTCGGGCCGGGCGGCCATGCGCTCATAGCGCAGCCAGCCTACCGTCTGCCCGTGCTCCAGCAGGAAGGGCACCTCGTGCGAGCGCACTTCCAGCACGCCCCGGCTGCTGCCCGCCTTGTTGTGCGCGGCATCCCAGCCGAAGCCCGGGTCGAAGAAACCGGCATAGTGCACGCGGAATTCGCCCGCGCGGGTGTCGTAGGGCATCATCTCGGCGGCATATTCCGGCGGCACGGCGATGGCTTCCTTGGTCATCAGGATATAAAACTCGTCCGGGTCCAGTATCAGCGAAGACGTTTTGCGGAAGCGGATGGGCTCCCAGAAATCCAGCGGGTCGTAATCGCGCCGTTCCAGGTCTATGCGGGTGACGTGCCTCTTGGCGCGGTAGCCGATGATGCAGCCTACCTCGCCTGTACCCTTCAAGTCCACGGTGAACGGCAGCACCCCGGTCTTGCCAGACCACACGGTGTTTCCACTGTCGCTGAAATTCACGATTTGGCCCTGCGCAAGCAGCCGCTCCCAATCCTGCCCGCTGATAGCCTCCGGTTCCTTGCCGCGCGCGCGGCGGAAGCGCAGCTGGTTCAAGCGGGTGCCGGTCTTCACCACTACACTGAAGCTGCGCGGAGCGACTTCGATGAACAGCTCGCCCTTGTGGCCCTCCGGCAGCTCATCGAAACTGGTGGCGCCGTCGGCAATCAGGCGCGTCAGAATATCCAGCCTGCCGGTCGAGCTCTTCGGGTTGGCAAAGGCGGTCACGTCGCTCCGCAAGTTGATGGCCTCCATCAGCGGGATCACATACACGCGCCCCTTTTCCAGCACGGCTCCCTTGGTGAGATCGATGCGAAAATCGGCAAACTGCGCATCCAGTTGCTTCAGCTTTTCCAGCACCTTCACACCGCGCCCCGGTAAAAAGCTGGTATCGATGGGGTAGGCATAACCGCCCAGGCGCAAATCTATGCTTGCGGGCTGCACCTGGTCATCGTCAATCTGCGCCAGCACCGTCTTGATCTCGCCATTGGCCAGCATCTCGCGGATTTTCTGGCTCGGCAGAATCCCGGTATATTCGCCCCCGCGCGCAGGTGCATTCGTGCCGGGCTTTGCGGCGGAAGCTGTTTTTGGAATCACATCAGTCATTGGAATTATTCTTTTGATTCACTCATGCCATTGGAATAGCCTGGCAGTCAGCGTGTAAAATGGCCCAAGAGGCAGCATTATACTAAATTGAAAGGCCCGGCCCCTCATTCTGCGCGCGCGGCCCTTATTGCTTATTGTCGTGACCAGTTAAGAGTGCTATTATCGGCTCACTTAAAAAGTCACGAGGAAATCATGGCACACGTAATCCTGGCATCCACAACGGCCAGCATCTCCGAACTGAAAAAGAACCCGATGGCGACGGTCGCGGCGGGAGAGGGCTTTCCGGTCGCCATCCTCAATCGCAACGAACCAACTTTCTATTGCGTTCCCGCCAAGGCGTATGAAGCCCTGATGGACAAGCTGGAAGACGCCGAGCTGAATGCGCTGGCCGATGCGCGCCTGAAAGACGGCAAGCGCCTGGTCAAGGTGAAGCTGGATGAGCTATGAGCTGAACTTCCACCCCGCCGCATTGGCGGAGTGGAAAAAGCTCGATGGCTCCGTGCGCGAGGTGTTCAAGAAAAAGCTCGCCGAGCGCCTGCACAATCCCCGCGTTCCCGCCGCGCGGCTTTCCGGCCACAAGGATCGTTACAAGATCAAGCTGCGCGATGCGGGTTACCGCATGGTGTACGAAGTCCGCGACAAGGTATTGGTGATCGTGGTCATCGCCGTGGGCAAGCGGGAGCGCAACATGGTTTATAAGGCTGCGGCAAAGCGGTAATTTTTGATCTTGCAGCCATACTGAAACGGCAAAGCCAGACGCCAGCATGTGGATACAAAAAGAAATAAACCTCAAGCCCAGAGTACGCGGCTTTCACCTCATCACCGAAGAGCTTCTGCGCGAGCTCCCCGAGCTTCGCAATTTCAAGATCGGCATGATGAACGTATTCATCATGCATACCTCGGCCTCGCTCACCCTCAACGAGAATGCCGACCCTACCGTGCGCCAGGACTTCGAAAGCCATTTCAACCACGCCGTTCCCGAAGACGCGCCCTGGTACCTGCACCATGACGAAGGCCCGGACGACCTGCCTGCGCACCTGAAAGCAAGCATACTGGGCAGCAGCCTCAACATTCCCATTGCCAACGGCAAGCCAAGGCTGGGTACATGGCAGGGGATATACCTGTGCGAACACAGGGATAGCGGCGGCAGCCGCCGGGTGGTGGTGACGGTGCAGGGCGAGTGATTAAACGTGTTGGGATGCCGGCCCCATCAGCGCACGCTCAGGCTTCATTCAGTATCATGCGGTCGGCCTCGATCCACGCCTGCACAGAAGCGGGAAATGCGGGCGATTCGAGCGGCAGGCCCATCGCGCCCAAACTTTCGCTGGCGTGGACGATGCCTTGGCGCCCCACGACGGTACCCTTGGCATATCCGGCAGCCATGGTCTTGCCTGCATGTTCGAACACAAAGCGCATATAGCTCCAGCGCTCGTCCCAGCAGACCGTGGCAAAGCGCAGCGTATATGTGCGGAACGGCTTGAGCCCGCGCCGGAACGAGATCACGCTGCCGCCATACACGGGACGCCAGCCTTTTCTGAACGCAACGGACAGGAATCCGGTGCGGGAAAAATATTCGATCACCGCCAGGTCGGTGATGGTCATGTAGCGGCCATTATTCATGTGGCCGTTCACGTCCAGATCGTTGGGCCATACGCGGAACTGCATTTCAATCTCGTCGCCGAGCGCAATGCGCGGCTTGAATTGCGCGTGCAGCCATATCCAGATAAGGCGAAGGTAAAGATTCATGGGGCGGTTCTCCTCTTGCGCGATGTTGTTTTGGGGGATGAAGTCTTGGCTTTGACGACTGGCGCTTTTCGGGCGGGCGCTTGGGGGATGGGGCGCGGCTCGATGCGGCGCTGCGATTCATAAGCCTGTATCAGTGCCGCCGCAGCCGGATGGCCGGCGCCTGGGCCGGGCGCCCAGTCCAGCTCGCGCAGTCCCAGCTCCTGGCCGGTCGTGCCGCGCAAGCGCATGCGCGGGATTTCCTTGCCGGTGCTGCGCTCCAGCAGGCGGATGGGTATCGAATCGGGCGTATGCAGCCAGCGGTCGCCCCACTGCATCAGCGCCACCAGCACCGGCACCAAGTCTTCGCCCATTGCGCCCAGTTTGTAACCCATGCGGCTTCCGTCGGTGCGTAGCGGGGCCTGCACCAGTATCCCCACCGACACCAGCCTGGATAAACGGTTGGAAAGCACATTGCGCGCAATGCCCATGTGCGCGGCAAAATCATCGAAGCGGCGCGTCCCGAACACCACCTCGCGTATCAACAGCAGCGACCATCTGTCCCCCAGCAAATCCAGGGCGCGGACGACGGAACATATGGATTCTGTTTGCTTGATGCGGGGCATGGCTGGCCTCGGCTAGTTTTGAAGCCTGCATGGTAATTGTAAAAGTCCTATAAAGCAACTAAAACGGTTTTATAAAGCAACAGGACGAAAGTGCCGCGGCCAGCTAAAGCCCGGAACATGGCAGAGGAGATGCTTGTTCGAACACGGGAACACCTGAGGGGGAAGGGGTTGCTACGTAGCGATCAACTTCAATCTTGTTCTGCTGTTTGAATCGATAAAGCGCCGGTTCACGAAGGCGATGCTTTTCAAAAATCCCTGAAAAACCTCCGGGCAGCTTGCCATGCAATTTTCAGTATTCAGGGCAATGATGTCCAGGCTATCGCCCGGGGGAACGGTCAAAGTGGTCATTTCCGCATCGGGGTTGTCGATACAAGACATGCAGTCTATCCACGCATCCGTGTTCATCCCATAGAAAGCGGGGAAACCCATGCTTTCCTGAAATGCGGAATGGAAGCTGCTCCAATCCGTGATCTTTGCGAAATCGATGGTGACTTGCATTGCTGATTACCGGCTTATCGATACAAGACGTATAAACCTATGGAGGCGCTTTGGCTAGGCGGAGAAATACGCATCTACCGATTCGGGGAATTTTTAATTGGTGCGCGAGCCCGCGCGGGACGCTCTACGCAGGTTGGTGATGGCGCAAAGAGAATAATACTTCGTCATTCCCGCGAAGGCGGGAATCCAGTTCAAACAAGGTTCCGGCGAAGCCGGCTAATGGTTTTGTCCGCTACGCGGCAATTTTTGTATTACTGGATTCCCGCCTTCGCGGGAATGACGGCTAATTCGGCGTTCCACAAGACCCTTTGCAAACCCGCCCCCGTTAACCCCGCGCCGGGTAAAATATCGCCCAAGGCAATCATGGAGACTCAAAAATGAAGCAAGGGATGAAAAACGCGCTGGGCATAGCAGCCGGGATGGCAGTCATCGTTCTTGGCGATGTCCTGCTGGGCGCAAAGATAGAGGTTTTTTCCGGGATCGCCACCTTCACCCCCGTCTGGGTGCTGGACGTATTCCTGGTTCCTTTTCTTTCTGGCATGGCCGTATCCCGGGTCGTGCAGACACGCAATGGCAAATGGCTGGCGTGCCTGCCGCCGCTTTTTGTCCGCTGCCTCACCTACCTCTACATGTACCTGTACGTATTCAACGACGGTAGGGATTTCTTCTACAACCTGAACCTGTTTTACTGGGGCCCAACCGTCATCCTCGTGGTCGAATTCGCCAACCTCGGCGGCATCCTGGGCGATGTACTGGCAGGCTCCTATCGCGCGAAAAAGGTCGCACCTTCTGACAGGGAAGGGTGAGCGAGCGCAGGGCAATAGCCCGCAGGCATTGCGTCCGCAATGAGTTCACCAAAGGTAAACTGGCGGCGAGAAGGGTGACGATGCTGGGGGGCGCGAATGGAAGGGGAAGGTCAATCGATCTGACCCAAATGAATTTCCCCGAAATTGCCCTACTGCGGATCAGCCCCCTCCACTTTGCAGCCCTGGCTGACATGCAGTGTAAATTCGCAAGGCGCGGCACGGGTCACCTGGCGGTCGATACGGGCGGAACATCCCGCATCTTCCATGATGGCCTGCTTGCCGTCCTTGCTGCACAACAACACCACTGCGAACGGATTCTGGTACTGCACTTTCAGCAGATAGCGATCAAATTCCGGAGCCAGCAGGCGCTTGTCATGGCTGGTGGCGTTCTGCAAAGAGGCTGCATCGCTTTCGCCGGGCACCCGGGGTGAAAAGGTGAAATATGTATCCACCGCCGCGCTCAGGTTTACCATCTTGGTGGACAAGATGCCCCGCTCTGCGGCGGTTGGCATATCCGGGCCGGTACATGCACAAGCACTCAGCAACAGGACGGCGGCAAGGCCGGTCAAGGTATGGTTTTTCATGGCGTCAGGCCCAGTAAGTCATGCGCCCGGCATCGTCGATACCGCTATCCAGGCTCCAGCTTGCCAGCTTATCCAGCGGAGATGCCTTGTTTTGCATCGACAACGCAAGCCAGCCCCACAAATCCAGGACATTGTTGAAAGCTTTCTGGAAAACAACTTCAAATTCCACCTTGGAACCGACGGGGGTGGCAAGCCCGCTGATGAATTCTGATTCGGGAGCGGCCGGGTAAACCAGGCCCTGATTGGCAGCCACATGGCGCGCAAACGGAACCAGCAGGTTGCCGCTTTGCGCGATCTGCATCAAGGCGCGTATGGCTTTGTGCCAATCGTTTATTTGCGGCGAAGGGCGGCCGGGGTAAACGGTATTCAGCATGCCCTGCCACAAATTGGCAACGTCCGGATCCATGCGGTCCTGGCTGCTCGCGTCGGAAGTATCGTTCACGTTTGTGGAAATTTGCTTATTGCACTCCAGCGGGCCCATATTGAGCCGGGCGTGGGCATATACATCGTGGGACATTTCACAGCGACGGTGCATTGTTTTGTGCTGCTCGTAAGGGCCGCCCACTTTCAAGTTGACTACCGGGTGCATGGTGCCATCGGTAGCGACATGCGCGGCAAAACCAAAAAGCCATGCCATGCACTTCTGGCGCACATTCGCATCTGTCATGCCGCGTATCCTGGCAACCCCATCGCGCAATAACTCCACCGCATGCCCTTTGTGCATGGCATCAGCCCAATCGGGAGAATCGCTGTGCAGCAAATCGAGATATGGATAATCCGGCGAGAGCGCGCCAACGATGCAAAACTTTTTCCAGTAACCCAGCGCCTGCTTCGCGTCATCGTGCAGCAAGCCTGCACGGCGAAAGCAAGCCTCCTCGATGGCCTCTTGCGCCAGGGTAATATGCACATAACCGCCAGACATGGTTTACTCCTTGATTGGTTTCCGCCACGCACCATCAATATTGATGGCCATTGCCGTGCCCAACATACCAAAAAAACAGGGAGTTGTAACCTATCAGAACTGATAGGTACCCAAGCGGGCAATTAGCCCGGGTGTGCATTTCTTGCGGGATGCGCGCATCATAGAACTGATAGGTACCCAAGCGGGCAATTAGCCCGGGTAGTGCGCAATAACCAACGGGCATAGCGCCGGATGTTTGCGAATACATGCGGCGCTATGCGCCTCGCTTATTAGCGACCTGCCAGTGCGCCTTACGCGGGTGGGCGTTTATGCCCACGTCTGTCTCCCCGCTGGCGAATATTCAGGCCCGGGACTTGGCCGCAACGGTCGATTCGATGGGCGGCAAATCTTTCGCAAGCTTCGCAATGGCAGTAGACATATTCCCCTCCTCGATGTCGGAAACGACCCATTCCCCATTCCGGAGCGTAAAAGTCCAGACCCTTTCCACATCCTTGAGCTTCTTGCTGCCTTCCACCACCTCGCCGGTAGCACGGTTCTCGAGATAATCTGTCATATTCGCCTCGATCGAGATGGCGATCATCGAGTCTTCATGTTCGGCGCCCTTGTTCCTGTGTACGAAAAGCAGCGGCTTGATGTTCGTGATCTTCTTCACATCACAGATATTGACCAGGCCCGCTTTCTTCCACTTGTCCAGCGCCGTCAACTGCTGGTTCTGCCAATACCAATCCGTCATCCATTCGGCTGCATCCGAAAGGTCTTCATCCTCCCAGCCCGCATGCACCCGGGTAAAGCAATCCTTCGCCCTTTCGCGGATTCTCAGCCAATCAAAGGCATCGCTGTGCCCTGCCATAAAGCGCAGATCCTTCATTGCCCTGCGCCCTGCAAGCCACTCCGTCACCATGGAATAGATAATCAGCGGCAGGAACACGATAACCAGCCCGCCCAGCGCAACGCGCCCCCAAAACGTCTCAAAAGCCGCGCTCGCAATCTTTCCACCCGGCCCGGCCAAAGCCTGCTCGGCAATGAAAAGCAGAGACATACAAACCACGAAAGTAATAATCTTCTTCATAGCAACCCCCTTCTTTATGGCATGACAATTGTTAGACGGAGCCAGCGGACGGCACAGACTGGATAGTCAGCATCGGCATCATAATACAGGCGCAAGAAATGTGCATTTCGCGGCCACGAAAGCCAAGCCAGGGCAGGGCGCAATAACCAACGGGCATTGCGCCGTATGAATTCGCTAACATTCGGCGCAACGCACTACATGCCCCCTCTCCCTTGCAGGGAGAGGGCTGGGGAGAGGGTAGAATCTCCGCAGCAAGCCTGGTACGCGACCTACCTGACTGATTTGACGATGCCGGGCAGAGCCCGCCCTACCCGGTTATCTCCGTAATCGAATGGCAAGCTTGCCGATCCCCCTGGAGCCGAGCAAAAGAACCAGACCTATAATAAATTGAAAAGCAGCGGATACCATGCCCGCGAAATCTTCGGGAGCCAGCGGGATAGCGTTCCCATGGCGCTCTTCAAACACATAGTAGATTCGCAGCTTGGCCAGCCAGTACACCTCGTCATACAGCGACACGCTGACAAAATACACCCCAAGGCAGGCAATGGCCACAGGCAGCAGGCTCTCGGAAACGGCCTTGGCCTCTTCGCCTGCATGGTCAGCGCGAACGATGCGGCTTGCAATGGTCGATGGAAAATAGACCAGCACCAAGCCAATCGCAAGAGGCAACACAAGGGCCAGCGACGTGAGCGCTAACGCATCTATAGGCGCGGTTTCCTTCCCGCCAAAGTGCAGGAGATTCGCAATCGTGTGCGGGGCTGACGTCACAAGTTCCACCAGGATCAGCACCCCGGCAATGCGAAGCATCAGGGAGGTAAGGGATCGGTAGTCCATGGATTATTAATTGTTATAAGAGGATGTCTGCATCCTACAGGGCTTACCTGAATAAGGCGAGTAATGCAGGATGGGTTGAGCGCAGCGATACCCATCATTCACACAGCATAGACGATGGGTATCGCTGTGCTCAACCCATCCTGCCGCGCTGGTGCGCCCTACCTGACTGATTTGATGATGCCGGGCAGAGCCCAGCCTGCCTGGCTAGTATGCCTTCCACGGGCCGCGTTCTGTAATCTCGCACAGAAATGCATGCCATTCCGCTTCACTCAAAAGGCTGCACATATAAAATGCGCTGCAAAGGCTAGCGGCGAAAGCACGGTTTTCCGCAGTGCCCAATGCCGTGAGGGCATCCTCGATCACCTCGAGCGCCATGCGCTTATTAAAATTTTCCATTTCGGCAGAAACTAAAATGGACGGATCGGCTCGAAGCTAAGCGTTAAGCGGTTCCCGTTGGTCACCCGGTTATTCATTACTCCCCTCCAATTTTGTTTTCTTCAAAACAGAAGCGGCAACATAACACGTCTCGCTACGCCTTTATAAGAGAGGCAAACTCCGTCGTAGCAAACTCCGTTGTAACGTGGCGTGCGGTAGTTGATGCTGTCGTAGATGCCCAAGCGAGTAACAAGGCCAAAATTCGCCCAATTCGGGAAAACCCCGAGAGGCATACTCGCCTATAACATTCGTAATCTCCGGTTCGAGCAAAACATCTCCCAAGAGGAACTCGCCTTCCAATGCGAACTGGATAGGACGTACATCTCCGCAGTGGAGCGCTGCATCTGGAACGTCTCCCTCTCCAACATCGAAAAAATCGCCGAAGCCCTCGGTGTCGAACCGTGGCGGCTATTGCATCCGCCCAGGTAAAGAAATGTAGGATGTGTTGAGCGCAGCGATACCCATCATTCACACAACATAGGCGATGGGTATCACTGCGCTCAACCCATCCTGCCGCGCTAGTGCGCCTTACGCGGGTTGTGTAGGGCGGGCTCTGCCCGCCGTTGTTTTGATGATGTCGGGCGAAGCCCGACCTACCAAGCTATCCGCTTTGTGCCAATAGACTGCTCAAGCGTAGCAACTGGCAGATACAGACAAAGCGAATTATCCGCGCACTCGATAAAGCCCAGCTTCGAGTAAAACGCTTTCGCCTTATCGTGCTTGGCATCCACCACCACGGCATATAAACCAACTTTTTGAGAAAATTCCACCGCCAAACGCAAGGCAAAAGCCAATAAGTCCTGGCCGATTCCCTTGCCTTGATGATGCACATCAACACCCAGCCGCCCGATGCGTAGCATGGGGGCCGGGTAACGCGGCAGCTTTAACTGGGAAGGCAAAGACGTTGTGGCTATTTGGCCGGCACTCACAGTGACGAACCCGATGACAGTCAGGCCATCCTTTGCGAGCGCCACATAGGTCTTGCCGAAACCACGCCGTTGTTGCTGCCCGGCTTGGCGAAGCAAAAACTCATTCAGTGCGGAATCGCCACAATCAAACCCCTCGCGACGATGCCGGGCATCCAGCAACTGAATGCTGACCATTGATTATCGGCGGGCCATCAGCTTGCGCAAAGCAGCCTTGGGCTTTGGGGGCTTCTCGATGGATGCGGTGAAAGCTTCAAAGTCGCGCTGCGTCAGCAATAGCGTATCTGTCTCCGACACAATGCGGCGCGCCGCATCGAAGGCGTTCTGCAACATAAAGCTGGAAACCGTCGTTCCCATCAGCATGGCTGCGCGCTCGATCATTGCCTTCGCTTCGGCGCTGGTGCGCAGGTTAATTCGGGCGGATTCATTATTAACTGTGGATGGCATGGCATTGTCTCCAAAAAACTGTTGCACGTATTGTACGTCGTTTTTACGTACACAGCAATTTTCTCCCTGGGTTCGCCAACATCCGGCGCAATGCGCTTCGCTTATTGACGCCTTGCCAGTGCGCCTTACGCGGGTTGCATAATTTCCTCCCCCTTGTAGGGGGAGGGCATGGGAGGGGATAGAATCTTCGCGTTACCAGTAGGGTAGGGTGGATAAAGCGCGTAGCGCGTATCCACCAGTTTGAAAAGTGGATACGGCACGGTGTGGCTCATGTGGAGATGCTTGGTGCACCTCCCATGGACAGCAGCGCGGGTGCAGGTGAACTTTCTTTCTTATTCTTTTTGGCCTTTTTGCCTTGAGTGGAAGAGGGAGCCTTGGGTTCAATTGTCGTCAGGTTGAGCGTTATTTTGTGAATTTGTTCTTGCTTGTAGTTTATCTTGCCACCGGCTTTTAGCAGATGAAAGCCAAACCCGGCTTCTGCTTGCTGGTCGTCAACTGCGACAAAATTTGCTTCAATTTTCAATGATTCAACAGAAAACAGCGGCTCGAGATTTTCATTCTCTCTTTCTGTTTGCGACTCGATAAGCTCTTTGTGTATCTGCCTGATAAGGTCCTTGATAAGAAGATTTTTCAAAGCCATGATTCCTCCATGTGGATTCATAAATACATGACACGTTGTGTTGGGCAGAGTGTAGCGATACCCAACAAATTGCGCCTGTCTAGTGATGGGTATCGCTGGGCTCCACCCATCCTGCGCTTGCTTATTGCATCCTCCTGGGTAGGGCGCAATAACCAACGGGCATTGCGCCGCATGGGTTAGCCAACATCCGGCGCAATGCGCTTCGCTTATTGACGCCCTACTATTGCGTCTTACGCGGGTTAGAGTGATTGGTAAAGTTTTATTCTTCTACCTTCTCAATTAACCCCATCAATGTATACGTAAGTTTAGGTGGTTGATTGAGGCGTTGGGTTTCACGGATGCGGATTTTAGTTTTCCATACTTTTCCTAGTACGTCTTGTGCTCGTTCAAGTTCTTCAAGTTTTTCTCTTGAGAAGTCGGAGGAAATAGTTCCGTACAGCGGCTCTGCTTGGGTGGCTATCTTTAGTTCAAATCGTCGATGCGCAGGTAAGAAAAACAGCCTCCCCACGAATTTGTCGCTAATGTTATCTTCAATCTTGGTGAACTCTGTCCTTATGCGGGCACGATGGATGGAGGTGCTATCGAGTGCATCGTCTCTTTCCCCTTCAACTAAACGGACTGTCGCACTTTGCTCATCAAGAAGCTTAAAAAAATCTCTGAATGAAATTAGAGAGCGACTATCAACCCTTAAAAGTGCTGTTTCGTATAAAGACTCATCGGGTGATGAGAAGTCAACGATAGTCTGGGCTACTTCATCGACGATGTTGTGCAATGCGGTTTCTTCCAGAGATTCGTTTGCGTCTGTTTCCTCTAGTATCAGGCCAAACGAACCTCTGGCAACGTCGGTGAGCATTAACTGAGCGTTGCCACGAAGTGGGACTGGACCCCGTTCGGCCAGCGTACCCGATTCAGCTGTAGCGAAACTCTTGGAAACCAAGTCTTGAAATACTTCGATAACTCGTCCGGCAAAATCTGCTCTAATTCCTTTGGAACCAAAAACGGGAGGGCCGCCGAAGAAGAGAGCAACCGACGCCGATTTTTCGAGTGATCCTTGAATAGCTTCAAATTTACTTCTTAGTTCCGCTTGACGTCTTGAAAGTTGAAAGTATCCAATTGGGTCTTCATCTTGAGTACGTGCAGCGAGTAGCCGCTCGACGTTGGATATGTCAGCTTGCAGAGCTTCTAATTCTAGCTTCTTCAGCATTATGGAAGACTCACTAGATGGTCGTCAGAGATTATAGGGATTCTTAGCATACCTTTCCACAAGTTCGATGCTCGTTGATGTGAAAATAAACCAAACCAGTAGAAAGAGTCGAATGCTACCAATTGAGGGTTCTTGTTTAGGGCAACAAAATACGCATCACATTTATAGGTAATTTTGGCCTGATATTGGTCAAATATATCGAGATTACTTTGCAAAAAGCTATAATCTTGAGGAGCATGTGCGAAGGTGACAATATCAACATCCGCAGGTGCTCTGCCTCTTATCGCCTCACAGTTTTCGACAAAACTTCCGTCGATGAGTTGAAAACCATCTGTGATGTTCATCTGTAACAGCCTAGCTCTGTATCCAAGCAATCCTTTTAATATTGCTACTCTGTCGGGCGATGTGCCGAACGTTGAAACGAGTTCGGTCATTGTTGTGCCGTAAGGTGATACTTGCGACCCAAACGTTGGATCAGCCCCTACATATGGCGGCAATACGTTGGAAATGTTAAACGCCGGAATCAAGCAATCCCCCTTTCGTTTTCACTTTATTTCGGTTGCTAAAAATACCACGGCGTAAGAGTTGCGGCTATCTGATAAAAGGCCACGTAAGTTGCCCTTTTTGTAACGCACTGGCCTTGCAGATAAGTCCTATTCGACCGATCAGACTTGATTGATCCAATCTCATCAGAAAATCTCCCCCAACCTCTTTAATTCTTCGTCGCCACCAAGCATAATACGCGACTGATTTTTGCAGCTGTCGTGCCGCTTCAACCCCGCGCCGTACCCCGCAAATATTAAAAACGCATAACCTTTTCAGTCACTTGCCTTAAATATACCAGACTCACATGCTGCCATCAATCGAACAACGCATTGCCTCCGATATTTCCGCCAAGCCCGCCCAGGTCGCCGCTGCCGTAGCCCTTTTGGACGAGGGGGCGACGGTTCCCTTCATCGCCCGCTATCGCAAGGAGGCGACCGGGGGGCTGGACGATACGCAGTTGCGCATGCTGGAAGAGCGCTTGCGCTATCTGCGCGAGCTGGAGGAGCGGCGCGCGGCGATCATCGCTTCCATCAATGAGCAGGGCAAGATGACGCCGGAGCTGCTGCTGGCGATTTCCCATGCCGAGGATAAGACGCGGCTGGAGGATTTGTATCTGCCCTATAAGCCCAAGCGCCGCACCAAGTCGCAGATTGCGGTGGAGGCGGGGCTGCTGCCGCTGGCCGATGATCTGCTGGCGAACCCGATGCTGAACCCGGAGGAGGAGGCCGCCAAGTACCTGAAGCCCGCCTTCACTTCCGACCAGGGCGAAAACCCCGGCGTGGCCGATGTGAAAGCCGCGCTGGAAGGCGCGCGCTATATCCTGATGGATCGGTTCGCCGAGGATGCCGAGCTGCTGCAAGACTTGCGCGTGTATGTGCAGGATCACGGCGTGGTGGAAACCCGCGTGGCCGAGGGCAAGGAAGAGGCGGCGGCGAAGTTTGCCGATTATTTCACCTATGACGAGCCGCTTTCCGCCATCCCTTCACATAGAGCCTTGGCCATGCTGCGCGGCCGCCGCGAGGAAATGCTCACTATCACCCTGCGCCTCGATACCGAAGCGGAAAAGCCCAAGTGGGATGCGCCGCACAACCCCTGCGAGGGGCGCATTGCCAAGCGCTTCAACATCACCAACCAGGGCCGCCCCGCCGACAAGTGGCTGGGCGAGCTGGTGCGCTGGACGTGGCGCGTGAAGAGTTTTTTGCACCTGGAATCGGAATTGATGGGCAGCCTGCGCGAACGCGCTGAGATGGAGGCGATCAAGGTTTTCGCGCGCAACCTGAAAGACCTGCTGCTCGCCGCGCCCGCAGGCCCCCGCGCCACCATGGGGCTGGACCCCGGCCTGCGCACCGGCGTGAAGGTGGCCGTGGTGGATGCCACGGGCAAGGTGATGGATACCGGCGTGATTTATCCGCATGAGCCGAGGAACGATTGGGACGGCGCGCTGCACGCGCTGGCGAAGCTGGCCGAGAAGCATAACGTCGCGCTGATCTCCATCGGCAACGGCACCGGCTCGCGCGAGACAGACAGGCTGGCGCAGGATTTGATCAAGCTGCGCCCGGAACTGAATCTCACCAAGATCGTGGTGTCGGAAGCGGGCGCGTCGGTGTATTCCGCTTCTGAATTCGCCTCGCGCGAATTGCCCGAGATGGATGTCAGCCTGCGCGGCGCGGTATCCATCGCGCGCCGCCTGCAAGACCCGCTGGCCGAGCTGGTGAAGATAGACCCAAAATCCATCGGCGTGGGCCAATACCAGCACGACGTGAGCCAGGTGCAGCTCGCTCGCTCGCTCGATGCGGTGGTGGAAGACTGCGTGAACGCCGTGGGCGTGGATGTGAATACCGCATCCGCCCCCTTGCTGGCGCGTGTATCCGGCTTGAGCGGCGGCGTGGCGCAGAGCATCGTGTCCTACCGCGATACCCACGGCATGTTCGCCTCGCGCGCAGCACTCAAGGAAGTGCCGCGCCTGGGCGACAAGACCTTCGAGCAGGCGGCGGGCTTCCTGCGCATCATGAACGGCGACAACCCGCTCGATGCCTCGGCGGTGCACCCCGAGTCCTACCCCGTGGTGCAAAAAATCCTGGCCGACATCAAGAAGGGCATTAAGGAAGTGATCGGCGATGCCCGGCTGCTGAAAGGGCTGACGCCCGCCAAGTATGCCGACGAAAAATTCGGCGTGCCTACCATCAGCGACATCCTCACCGAGCTGGAAAAGCCGGGCCGCGACCCGCGCCCCGAATTCACCACCGCCACCTTCAAGGAAGGCGTGGAAGAGCTGAGGGACTTGAAGCCCGACATGATCCTGGAAGGCGTGGTCACCAACGTCGCCGCCTTCGGCGCGTTCGTGGACATCGGCGTGCATCAGGATGGCCTGGTGCACATCTCCGCGCTCTCGACCAACTTCGTGAAAGACCCGCACACCGTCGTCAAGGCCGGGCAAGTGGTGAAGGTCAAAGTGCTGGAAGTGGACGAAAAGCGCAAACGCATCGCCCTCACCATGCGCCTGACAGATACCGCCGCCGACGCGGGGCGGGCAGCAGGCGCGCCGCGCGATAAAGGTACGGATGCCAAGCGCGTGGGCCAGCACAAAAAGCAGGAAGCCCATCGCCAGCAAACAAAAAATCAGCCGGAGGCGGGCGGCGCAATGGCGGCTGCGTTTGCGAAGCTGAAGAAGTGAGCTCCCTCCCCCTTGTAGGGGGAGGGCTAG
>JBGPSQ010000013.1:0-25399 GCA_041490205.1 Gallionellaceae bacterium | reverse complement strand
CTGTGGCCTTCCGAATCGCCAGCGAACTGATACTCCGTTAACGTGTCAAACGTGTCGATGCCGAACGGGTTCGAGCTGACGGTGATCGTCAAACTCGAAGGAGTAATGGCGTCCGGCACCTCGCGCAGAGCCAGGTGCGTGGTGGCCAGCGCCACGCGCATGCCGCCCCCCACCAGCATCATCACCACTTGCCTGGCGTTGAGGTATTCGGCGAGGAATTCGGTGTGGCCGGTAAAAGGAAAGCCGGTGTCCGCGATGACGCCCTTATGCACGGGCGCGGTGACCATGCCGCAAAATTCGCCTGCCCGGCAGCCTTGCGCCGCGCGGGTCAGCATGTCCAGGACATAGCGGCTATTGGCGCTGTCCAGCGTTCCGGCCCGCACTTCCCTTGCTGCGGGCACATGCAACACGTTGAGCAAACCTGCGGGATGGGAGTGTGACTGCTGAGGCGCGTAGTCGCGCATTTCCACCTTCAGGCCAAGCCGGGCGGCGCGCTGCTGAAGCATGGCCTTGTCCCCGATCACCACCAGGCCGCGATTCTGCGCCATCTCAGTCAGTTGCAGGCAAATATCGGGGCCGATGCCTGATGGTTCCCCGGAAGTGATTGCCAGCGGCAGGGCTGTTCGCGCCATTAGCGTGGCTGTTCTGTCCGGTACTCTATATGCGCGTTGTCGCGCAACTGGCGCTGCCAGTCCTGCCAGGCGTCGTCGGATTTGATGGAGCGTATCGCCATGCGCGCGCGCTGGCGCTTTTGCTCCTCGCTGACGTCGGCGTTGCGGCGCTCGAGCACCTGGATCAAGTGCCAGCCAAACCCCGTTTGCACGGCCCCGCTCATCTCGCCGGGCTGCATAGAATTCATGACCTTCTCGAACTCCGGCACCAGCTCGCCCGGCGACACCCAGCCCAGGTCTCCGCCTTGCGAGGCGCTGCCGTCCTCGGAGTGCAGCTTGGCCTGTTCGGCAAAGCCGGCCCCGCCTTCGATGCTTTTCTTGATCTCGAGGATGCGGCTCCTGGCCTCGCTGTCCGGCACCAGGTCGCTGGTCTTGACCAGGATATGGCGCACATGGGTCTGCGTAATGATGACGGTGTCGGTCTGGTGGCGGCGATCCAGCAGTTTCAGGATGTGATAGGCATTGGGCGCATGCAGCAAGGACGAAATATCGCCGGGCTGCATCTTGGCCAGCACATCCCTGAATGCGGCAGGAAACTGGTCAGAGGGGCGCCAGCCGAGGTCGCCGCCTTGCAGGGCATCCGGCGCATCGGAATGGCCCGCTGCCACCTGGGCAAAGCTGGCACCCTTGCGCAACAGGGTCAGCGCATCGTTTGCCCGCTTCTGGCTGGCCTGCACTTTTTCAGCACTGGCCTGGTCGGGAATGGACACCAGGATGTGCGCCACGCGGTACTCCTCGCCCCGGCCGGGCTGACCTGATTCCACGGCAAGGTAGTTGTCAACCTCGCTGTCGCTGACCAGCAGCCTACTGTCCACCTCGCGTTCGCGCAGGCGCGCGGCGATCATCTGGGCGCGAAATTCCTCGCGGTATTTCCTGTAGTCTTCGCCATCCTTTTCGAGCCTGGCACGGAATTGTTCCAGTGATGGAATGTTGTTTTTCTGGGCGACGGCGAGCAACTGCCTGTCGAGCTGCTCGTCATCCACGCGCACGCCGTATTCCTTGGCCGACTGCGCCAGGAGCAGGTCCATGATCATGCTTTCAAGCAATTGTTTTTCAAGCGCGGCCGGATCGGGCAGCGGGGTTCCCTGTTTTTTCAGCCGCCGCACCACAGCGTTGATGCGCTCATCCAGCTCGTGGCGCGTGATCACGTCCTCGTTCACCACGGCGACGACCTGGCCTATGGCCTGAGCAGGTTTTTTCTGGTCGGCGGCATAGGCATGCACCAGGGAAGTTGCAAGCCACAGGGCCAATATTGATTTTTTGATGACTGACATGTCGTTTATAGAGAAAATTATCGCAATTCCTGCGCCTGCCCGCCGGGCAGATTCTGGTTCTGCTTGGTATATCCGGGAACGCTGCGGCGCAGCGCATCCAGGGGATCGGAGCCCACCCCGGCCAGGCCGGTCAGGTCGAGCTGCACGAAAAATGAGGTCGAGACCTGCAGCGTCGAAGTGGTAAAGCGTTGCATCACAAAACGTGCAACCCAGCAGCTCTGATTATACTCAAGTCCGACCAGCGCCTCCAGCATGCGTTTTTCCAGAATCGAGTAATTCCAGCGTGCAACCGAAGTCCAGCGCCCATGCAGCGCCCATTGTTCGGAAATATCGACTTGCCGCATACTCAGGTTCGGGTTGATGTTGGGGCTGGTGAAACGATAACCCAGGTTCAGCACCTTTCCCGGTTCCGGCTGGTAGTGCCCGCTGACACTGTACATTTCCGCGCCCAGGCCGGAAGGGTTGTATTGCACCAGCGTATCGAAAGACAGGGATTGGGTTGGCCTGCCGGAGAGCCCGGCCAGAATATCCGACTTGTTGGTGCTGGTGGTGGGCGTCCCAGTTGTGACTGGATTGGTTGTGGCCGTGGGCACGACGAGATTGACCCTGGGCTGGGTAAAGCTGAAACGCTCCCCCAGCAGACCTCTCAGCAGTTCTGCGCCGTCATCCGCGTCTATGATGCGCGAAGTCGCGGCCAGCGTGACCTGGTTGGCGTCGCCCACACGGTCTCCGCCCAGGAACCGGTTTTCAGTGAATATCTGGGAATAACTGAAGGTTGACAACGCCGAGTCGAAGTTCGGCAACTTGTCCTGGTTGCGGTATGGGATGTACACATAGTAAGCACGGGGTTCAAACGTCTGCACCAGCCCGCGCCCGGCAAAACTCACGTCGTGTTCGAATGCCATGCCGCTGTCCACGCTGAAGATCGGCACGTTGACCGAGGAGTTCGGCTGCCCAGCGGGATTGTTCGGGCCGAACACATAGGAAGCGCCATGCACCCCGACTTTGGGTGTCACATAATAGCCAGTATCGTAGAGCAACGGGTAGCTGACGGAAGGATACATCACCAGCCGTTGCGCGTTGATGGCGGTGGGATGGCTGAAGTTCACGTATTCGCCGGTAAATAAGGCATTGGCGTCATACATCTCGCGTTGTGCGTTCACGATCACCTGCGGGGTTCGCTTATAGGGAATGGCCACCGGGACCAAGGGGTCTTGCAAGGTCTGGAAGCTCTGAACGCGCACCGCAGCGTTCCACCACTCCGCGCCGTAGTTCACCACGCCTTCGCGCAGCAGGTTCACCTGGGAGGTACCCGCCACCGAAGTGGAAAGGTCGCGGTAATAGGCGTTATCGGAAACGCGGTTGAGATTCACCGTGTCGCTGAAACCGCCGCCCAGGTTCTGCATTTGCTTGTAAGCCTGGTGCGAGCGGGAAGTCTGGGTCAGTTGGTCGTGCTGCAAAGTATCCAACTGCATCTCGCCGTAGTAATTGGCGCCCATGTACCTGAATTCGTCGTTGAGCATAAGCCCGCGCTTTGCCATGTAGCGCGGCGCAATGGTCGCGTCGTAATTGGGGGCAAGATTCAGGTAGAAGGGTACTGTCAGCTCGGTGCCGCCCGTGGTTGTGCTGCCGATCACCGGGGCGAGCAATCCGGTCTTGCGCTGCCCTTTCAGCGGGAAATCCATCCAGGGGGCATAGAGGATGGGTACGCCCTTGAACTCTACAAACGCGCTATGAGCCACGCCGATCTGGGTGGTGCGGTCCATGTCCAGCCTGCCCATTTCCAGCATCCAGTCGTCGTTCCCCACCGGGCAGGTCGTATAGGTCACTTTGTGCAGCGCGTAATTTCCCTTGCCATCCATGTGCATTTCATCTGCGCTTCCGCGGGCATTGCTCTCGGCAAGACGATATTGGGACTTGGTCAGGTCTCCGGCTTTGCTGTCGAGGTTGTATTCCAGGTGCAGACCGGTCAGCACGTCACCGTTTTGCTCGATGCGCACCGCGCCGTCGGCTGTCAAATCGCGGCTATCCTGCCGGTAAAGCAGGCGGTCGGCAAATATCGCCTGCCCGTCCCTGCGCAATTCGGCATCGCCCTCGGCCTCGATCTGGTTTCCCTTTTGCCCCTCCAGGCGGCGCGCCGAGAGAAAGGCCGGCGACTCATTGCCGACATGCGGTTGATTGTGGAGAGTGCGCTCCAGGCGCAGCGGCAGCGGCAGCGGCAGCGGCAGCGGCTCGTCCTCGCCATGGGCCTGAGCAGCCAGGGCGCAGAACATTACAAACAGAACGGGGGACGGACAACAGCGCATGAATGGTACATTTTAATTAAGATGCTAAAATCGCACAAATCCAGGATTAAGGCAATCCAAAATCCATCATGAAACGCCAACAACAACTGACCGCATGGCTGCACAGCCTGTTCCCGGGAGCATCCTTCACCCTGTCCCCGGCCTCCGCCGATGCCAGTTTCCGCCGCTATTTCCGGGCCACGTTTGCTGACAAGTCATCCAGGATCGTCATGGATGCCCCGCCGGAACACGAGAATTGCCGCCCTTTCCTGCATATCGGCAAGCTGTTCGAGGATGCCGGGACGCATGTGCCGCATGTCTATGCGCAAGACCTTGAGCAGGGCTTCCTGCTGCTATCCGACCTGGGCAACACGACTTATCTGCAAGCGCTGACCCCGGACAATGCACAAGCGCTATATGGCGCCGCCGCCGATGCGCTCATCAAGATCCAGCTCGCTTCCCGCGAGAACGAGTTGCCGCCCTATGATGAAGCGCTGCTGCGGCGCGAACTGACCCTTTTCCCCGAGTGGTACGTCGGCAAGCATCTGGGCGTCACTCTAAGCGACAAACAACAGTCCGCGCTGGAGACGGTGTTCCGCCGCATCCTCGACAACAACCTGGCCCAGCCGCGCGTGTATGTTCACCGCGATTACCATTCCCGGAACCTGATGTATATCGCACCCCCTCTCCTCAATCCTCTCCCGCCAACGGGAGAGGAAGCGAACGGGAAAGGCAATCTTCTAACCTCCCCCGGCGTACTGGACTTCCAGGATGCGGTATATGGCCCCATCACCTACGACCTGGCTTCATTGTTCAAGGACGCCTACGTCAAGTGGGATGAAGAACTGGTCATGGACTGGCTGATCCGCTATTGGGAAAAGGCGCGCCGTGCCGGGCTGCCGGTGCAAGGCGATTTCGGCGAATTTTACCGCGACTATGAATGGATGGGCGTGCAACGCCACATCAAGGTACTGGGCATATTCGCGCGCCTCTGCCACCGCGACGGCAAGGAAGGCTACCTGAAGGACATGCCGCTGGTGATGGACTATTTGAGGCGCGCCTGCGAACGCTACATAGATCTCAAGCCTCTGCTCCACTTGCTGGATGAATTGGAGCCGCAGGACAAGCAAGTGGGGTACACCTTTTGAGCGCGATGCGCGCCCGCCCTCTCCCGCCAGCAGGAGAGGGGGCAAACGTGGAAGACGCATAAATATGATCGCAATGATATTGGCGGCTGGCCGGGGGGAGAGGATGCGCCCGCTCACCGACCACACGCCTAAACCCTTGCTGGCGGCAGGCGGCAAGCCGCTGATCGTCTGGCACATCGAGCGCCTGGCGCGCGCGGGCATCACCGACCTGGTGATCAACCATGCCCATCTCGGTGCGCAAATCGAACAAGCCCTGGGCGACGGCAACCGTTATGACGTGCGCATCCGTTATTCGCCGGAGCATCCCTCCGCTCTGGAAACAGCCGGCGGCATTGCCCACGCCCTGCACCTGCTGGGCGATGAGCCGTTCGCGGTGGTCAACGGCGACATCTACTGCGAATATGATTTCGCGCGCCTGCCCGGACGCGCGACGGCGCTCCTGTCCAGCCGGGATGCCGCGCACTTGGTGCTGGTCAACAATCCGCCGCACCATCCGGGTGGCGATTTTCATTTGCTGGATGGACGCCTCCTCCCGGCCAACGGTTTGAAGCTGACCTTCAGCGGCATCGGCCTTTACCGGCCTGCATTGTTCGCGCATCTCGACCGAAACGCCGCAGCGCCCCTGGCCCCGTTGCTGCGCGATCTGATCGCACAGGGCCGCGTCAGCGGCGAGCATTACACCGGGAATTGGGTGGATGTCGGCACGCCGCAACGGCTGGAACAACTCGACAAGGAGTTGCGCACGTCGCAGAATACCACCCATGCCTGATCCATACATAGATCCCGCCAAATACGCCCGCCGCCGCGCCAGCCTCATCAGCCGGATGGGGCGCGGCATTGCGGTGGTTCCCACCGCGCCCGAAGCGGTGCGCAACGGCGACGCACACTACCCGTATCGCTTCGGCAGCCATTTTTATTACCTTAGCGGGTTCGACGAGCCGGAAGCCGTGCTGGTGATCGTGGCTAGCCCAGGAGATTCAAACAGTAATCAGGCGCAAAACATCCTGTTTTGCCGCGAGAAGAACCTGGAACGTGAAATCTGGGACGGTTACCGCCACGGCCCCGACGCGGCGAAAGAAAGATTTGGCTTCGATGCGGCTTATCCCATCGCACAACTGGACGAGAAACTCGTCGAACTGATGGGCAACCAGCCCGTGTTGTTCCATCCCTTGGGCCAGGATGCCGCGTGGGATGCCCGGCTGCTCGGGCTGCGCAGCCGCGTTCAGGAAAAGGTGCGCAGCGGCATCGGCGCGCCGGATGAAATCCGCGATGTGCGCGTCTTGCTCGATGAGATGCGCCTGGTCAAGGACAGCGCCGAACTGACCACCATGCGCCGCGCCGCCGCCATTTCCGGTGCGGCGCACATCCGTGCCATGCGCGCCGCCCGGCCCGGCATGATGGAATACCAGATCGAGGCGGAACTGCTGCATGAATTTCGCCACAGCGGCGCGCAGTCCCCTGCCTACACCAGCATTGTCGCAGGCGGCGCCAATGCCTGCGTGCTGCATTATGTCGGAAACAATGCACCGCTCAAGGACGGCGACCTGCTGCTGATAGACGCCGCTTGCGAACTGGACAGCTACGCCGCCGACATCACGCGCACCTTTCCGGTGAACGGGAAATTCAGCCCCGCGCAGAAGGACGTATACGAAATGGTGCTGGCCGCACAATCCGCCGCCATTGCCGCAGCACTGCCCGGCAACCACTGGAACCAGCCACACGATGCCGCGCTACGCGTCATCGCTCAGGGGCTGATCGACCTCAAGCTGTGCAGCGGCAGCCTGGATGGCGTGATCGAGAGCGAAAGCTACAAGCGTTTCTATATGCACCGCACCGGCCACTGGCTGGGCATGGACGTGCACGATGTAGGTAGCTACAAGGTGCAGGGCGAGTGGCGGACACTACAGTCCGGCATGACTTTCACCGTGGAACCCGGCTGCTATATCCGCCCGGCGGACGATGTGCCGCAGGCGTTGTGGAACATCGGCATCCGCATTGAGGACAACGTGGCCATTACCGAACAGGGCTGCGAAATTCTGACCCAAGCCGCGCCCAAGACGGTGGCGGCAATCGAGGAGTTGATGAAGAAATGAACGACTCAGCCTGCGACATTGCCATCATCGGCGGCGGCCCGGTCGGGGCTTCGCTTGCACTGGCCTTGCGCGGCAGCGGCCTGGGTATTCGCGTGCTGGAAGCGCGCAATCCGGAAAGCGCCCCGGCCGACCCGCGCGCGCTGGCACTTTCCTATGGTAGCCGCTTGCTGCTGGAACGCATCGGCGTATGGAATGAGATTCCGCAAGTCACCGGCATACGCACCATCCACATCTCGCAGAAGCAGGCCCTGGGTCGCGCCGTGCTGGAAGCCTCCAAGCTGGATGTGCCGGAGCTTGGATATGTGCTGCCCTACCATGCATTGCACGGCGCACTGCAACACGCACTGGAATCCAGCAACATCACCTATCTCACTGGAGCATCCGTGACGGAATTGCATAGCGAGACAGAAGGGGCGCGCATCGCCTTCCGTCATGAAGGGGTGGAACAGACTTTGTGCGCACGCCTCGCCGTGGTGGCCGACGGCGGCAAGCTGCTCGAAAGTTCGCTTCCGCCGGAGACAACGGACTACGGCCAGAGCGCGATCATCGCGCACATTACTTGCTCCCAGCCCCGGCCCGGCACAGCGTTCGAGCGCTTCACCGGACAAGGCCCGGTAGCGCTGCTGCCTTTCAACGACGGCTACGAGCTGGTGTGGACAGCATCGCACGAGGCGGCACAGGAGATGCTGCGCTGGGATAATGCCGCTTTTCTCGCGCACCTGCACCAGCACTTCGGCGACCGAGTAGGCGAATTCTTGAGCGTGGGTGCGCGCACCTGCTTCCCTTTGCGATTAAAACGCGCGCCGCAAGTTACGCTGCCGCACACCGTGCTGCTCGGCAATGCCGCCCAGACGCTGCACCCGGTGGCGGGCCAGGGGTTCAACATGGGGCTGCGCGATGCCTGGGAACTGGCACAGGAAGTTATGCGCTGTGAACCGGCGGCCTTGGGCGAAGAGGCCATGCTGGACGCTTACAAAAAATCACGCCGACTGGATCGAAATGCGGGCATCCGTTTCACCGATGGCTTGGTGCGGATGTTTTCAAACGACCTGCCGGTGCTAAGTGCAGGCCGCGCTGCTTCGCTGTCGCTGCTGGATTGCCTGCCTCTGGTCAAAAAATTCGTAGCGCGGAGAATGCTGTTCGGCGCTAATGGCTAGGGTGCCGGGCTCGCGTCCTTGGGGGCGGCCTTTTTCTTATACGCCCACACCATCAACGCGATGCCCGCCAGCAGCATGGGCAAGCTCAGCCACTGCCCCATGCTGACGCCCAGGGCCGTCATGCCGAAAATGCCTTCGTCGGGGTTGCGAGTCAACTCGGCGAGGGAGCGGAACGTGCCGTAGCCTATCAGGAACAGGCCGGAAACAGCACCTACCGGCCGGGGTTTGCTGGAATACAGCCACAACATTGCGAACAGCACCAAGCCTTCAAGCGCGAATTCATACAACTGTGACGGATGGCGGGGCAAATTGTCTGCCATCGGGAATTTCATGGCCCACGGCACATCGGTGGGACGCCCCCACAGCTCCCCGTTGATGAAATTTCCGATGCGCCCCGCGCCCAGGCCCAGCGGGGCCAATGGCGCGATGAAATCCGTCAGTTCCAGCCAGACGAGTTTCCATTTGCGCGTGAACAGGGTCACTGCCAGCAATACGCCGAGAAAGCCGCCGTGAAAGGACATGCCGCCTTCCCACAGGGCGATGATTTTTGCGGGCTGTTCCCAGTAATATTCCGGCCGGTAGAACAGCACATCGCCCAGCCGCGCGCCCACGATCAGGCCAACCATGGCATAGAACAACAGGTCATCCAGCATCCGGTTGTCCCAGCCCGGCCGGTTCAGGGTGCGCACCCGCCTTCTTCCCAGCAGCAGGAAAAGCGCGAAGCCGAGCAGGTACATCAGTCCATACCAGTGAATGCCTTCAAAGTGGAAATGAAATGACCCAATGCTGAAATCGAGCGGGATGTGTACTGCTATGGGGTCGAACTTCGGGTATTCGATCATGATCTGGCTTTTGCGGCAGGTTATGCGTTTTGCAGCGCGCGCGCTATCTTCGCATCGGCCTCTTGCGCAAGCTTGGCCAGCCCGGCATCGCCCAGAATCTGCATCATCGCTGTCGGCTTGACGAATTCAAGGGAAATTTTTCCCGGTGCGATTTCGCGGATCACCGCGTTGCACGGCAGCAGGCTCGCCACGTCGCTGTTCGCGGTGTAGGCCTCATACGCCAGGTTGGGATTGCACGCGCCGAGGATCACGGTGGGGATAATGTCCTTGCCGGTCTTTTCCTTGATCTTGCTGTGCATGTCTATGCGCGTCAGGACGCCGAAGCCTTCCGCGCCCAGTGCCTTGGTTGCGCGCTCGATGGCCTGGTCAACCGTGCATGAAATTTCGCGCTTGAAATTGATGGTGGTCATGGCAGCCCCTGTGTTGAAAAAGGTGCGTATCATAACGCAAACAGCCATGCGGCAATACAAAGCAAGCTTTGCCGCAGTGGTTTAAAATGACCCTTTGCCATATCGCGGAATATTCACTCATGCCTCTTTACCGTTCACGCACCTCCACCCATGGCCGCAACATGGCCGGCGCACGCGCCCTGTGGCGCGCCACCGGCATGAAGGAAGGCGACTTTAACAAACCCATCATTGCCGTGGTCAATTCGTTCACCCAGTTTGTGCCGGGGCATGTGCACCTGAAAGACCTGGGGCAACTGGTGGCGCGCGAGATCGAAAAAGCGGGCGGCGTGGCCAAGGAATTCGACACCATCGCGATTGACGACGGCATCGCCATGGGCCATAGCGGCATGCTTTACTCACTGCCCTCGCGCGACCTCATCGCGGACAGCGTGGAATACATGGTCAATGCGCATTGCGCCGATGCGATGGTGTGTATTTCCAATTGCGACAAGATCACTCCCGGCATGCTGATGGCGGCGCTGCGCCTGAACATTCCGGCGATCTTCGTCTCGGGCGGGCCGATGGAGGCGGGCAAGGTTCTATGGCACGGCGAGGAACGCAAGGTGGATCTGATCGACGCCATGATCGAGGCCGCCGACAGCCACAACAGTGACGAGGAAGTGGCGGAGATGGAACGCTCGGCATGTCCGACCTGCGGCTCCTGCTCCGGCATGTTCACCGCCAACTCGATGAACTGTCTGGCAGAGGCGCTGGGGCTGGCACTGCCGGGCAACGGCTCGCTGGTGGCGACCCATGCCGACCGCAAGGAATTATTCTTGCGCGCCGGGCGCGCCATTGTGGACATCACCAAGCGTTATTACGAGCATAACGACAGCAGCGTATTGCCGCGCAGCATCGCCACCTTGGAGGCGTTCGAGAACGCGATGAGCCTGGACGTGGCGATGGGCGGCTCGACCAACACCGTGCTGCACCTGCTCGCCGCGGCAAGCGAGGCCGGGGTGGACTTCAACATGGCGGACATAGACCAGGTTTCGCGCCGTGTGCCGTGCCTGTGCAAGGTCGCGCCCGCCACGCAGAAATACCACATGGAAGACGTGCACCGTGCGGGCGGGGTGATGGGCATACTGGGCGAGCTTGATCGAGCGGGCTGTCTGCACACCAATGTGCCGACGATACACAGCAAAACGATGGCCGAAGCCCTGCAAACCTGGGACGTGAAGCGTACCGAGGACGAGTCGGTGCTGAATTTCTACCGTGCCGCACCCGGCGGCATACCAACGACCATCGCATTTTCGCAATCCATGCGCTTTCCGGCGCTGGACGTGGATCGCGCGTCTGGGTGCATCCGTGACAAGGCGCACGCCTACTCGCAGGATGGCGGGCTGGCGGTGCTGCACGGCAATATCGCGCTGGACGGCTGCATCGTAAAGACCGCGGGCGTGGACGACAGCATACTCAAATTCACCGGGCGGGCACGCGTATTCGAGAGCCAGGACAATGCGGTGGAAGCCATACTCGGCGACAAGATCGTCGCAGGCGACGTGGTGGTGATCCGCTACGAAGGGCCGCGCGGCGGCCCCGGCATGCAGGAGATGCTGTATCCGACCAGCTACCTGAAATCCAAAGGGATGGGCAAGGTGTGCGCGCTGCTCACCGATGGCCGCTTCTCGGGCGGCACCTCGGGCCTGAGCATAGGCCACGCCTCGCCGGAAGCGGCCGAAGGCGGCGCCATCGGCCTGGTCGAAGAGGGCGACACCATAGAAATAGACATCCCCAGCCGCCGTATACACCTGGCAGTCACGGCGGAAGCGCTGGAGCGCAGGCGTGCTGCGATGGCAGCAAAGGGTGCAAAGGCCTGGAAGCCGGTAAACCGGGAACGCCATGTGTCGGCGGCGCTACGCGCCTATGCCGCGATGACGACCTCTGCGGCCAGGGGTGCGGTGCGCGATGTATCGCAGCTTGAAAAATGATTCTGAAGGTAATTTAGCCACGGATGAACACGGATATTCACGGATAAAATCTTCATGATCCGGTTTTCATCCATGCTTATCCGTGTTCATCCGTGGCTAGTATTTTTTTAAACATCGGGGAGACGCAATGAAAGCCGTCCTGATCGCCAATCCCAAAGGAGGCAGCGGCAAGACCACGCTTTCTACCAACATCGCGGGATACCTGGCATCGCGCGGGCAGCGCGTCGCCTTGCTGGACATGGACCGGCAAAAATCCGCCACGCTTTGGCTGACGCAACGCGACAATGCCCTGCCGGCCATCCGCACTCTGGAAGTCGATGCGGAAAAGCGCGCGGAATCCCTGGACTGGTTGGTCATCGATTCTCCGGCCGCGCTGCATGGCAAGAATCTGGAGCATGCGCTGAAGCTGGTGCACCGCGTTATCGTGCCGATTGCGCCTTCGCTCTACGATATTCAGGCAAGCTATGAATTTCTGAAATCCTTGAACGAAATGAAAGCAGCGCGTAAAGGCCGCGTGCTGATCGGTGTGGCTGGCATGCGCATGGCCCCGCGCACCCGCGCGGCGGTAACGCTGGAAAATTTCCTGCAACAGCTAGAACTCCCGGTGCTGGCTTACCTGCGCGAGGCGCAGGTGTATGTCAATGCGGCTTTCGAAGGCAAGAGCATATTCGACCTGCCCGCCTACCAGGCCGCGCAGGACGTGGATCAATGGGCCGGACTGCTGGGCTGGCTGGAGGCGGGGGATAGTTAGCCCGGCCATGGCGGAAGATCCCATTTTTAAAATGGGCAATGATGCTGTCAACTAATGTCCCGGTACAGGCGTTATTGGTTATGCCGCCAAGAAAAAATTGGGTTTGCAAGCTGGGCGGAGTTGGTTAGAATGCCGCGGGGAGGAGTGCCTTCCTGCCGCAAATAGGCAAATTCTATAACTACGGAGAAAACATGAAATCCATTATCGTAAGCATGGCCGCTACTGCCGGCCTGATGTTCGCTGGCAGCGTTCTGGCTGCTGAGATGCCGCAAGAAGCAAAAGACCTGAACTGCATCGCATGCCACGCTATTGACAAGAAAGTTGTCGGACCGGCTTGGGCTGACGTGGGCAAGAAGTACAAAGGCGCCACCGAGTTCGAATACAACGGCAAGAAATATCCTCTGCTGGAAGGCCTGATCATGAAGGTTTCCAAGGGCGGCGCCGGACACTGGGGCTCTATGCCCATGCCCCCCAATGACCCCAGCGGCACCAAGAAAGACAAGATCGAAAAGATCATCAAGTTCGAGCTGAGCCTGGGCTAATCATCAGTCCTGGTTTACAGTGAAAAAGCCGACCTAGCGTCGGCTTTTTCAATTTACCGCGGATCAAGAGTACAGTAAGGCAAGTTATGGCGCCGTGAGCCATTACCATCGTGAATGTAATCTGACTGGAGAAAATCATGAAAAACAAAATAGCAGGTTTGATGGCGGTTGCAGCTCTTACGGCTGCGGGCAGTGCTGTCGCAGTGGAAATGTTGCCTTTGGCGAAGAAAAACAATTGCACGATCTGCCATTCCATAGACAAAAAGATGGTAGGGCCGGCATGGATGGACGTGTCCAGGAAATATAAGGGCGACAAAGGGGCTGAAGCCAAACTGGTCGACAAGGTAAAAAAGGGGGGCAAGGGCGTCTGGGGCACAGCGGCCATGCCGCCGCAGGCAGCTAAGGAAGCGGATGTAAAGGAGATAGTCAAGTTTATCCTGGCGCTGGATAAATAGATATTCAAGCACCCCTGGGAAAAGCCGGCATCCGCCGGCTTTGTCGCTGAAGGAACGATGGTTTTCCATCCATATTGCCGTCCGGCCTGATACGGGGTAACATTCCCGCCCTTTTGTTTTTATAAATCGACCGACGTAACGATTCCCGGATCTTCGTCGTTCTATTAAGAATTGGCCTGAGTGATTTGATGAGGAACAGCGTGAAACATTCTTCCTTGGAGCTGCCGCAGGGTTCTTCGTTGCCACCGCAGCAAGGGCTGTACGATCCGCGCCAGGAGCACGATGCTTGCGGCGTTGGCTTTGTGGCGCATATCAAAGGTGTGCCCAGCCACGACATCGTGCGCCAGGGCCTGCAAATCCTGAAAAACCTGACGCACCGCGGAGCGGTCGGCGCCGACCCATTGGCAGGCGACGGCGCGGGCATCCTGCTGCAAATTCCCGATGCCTTCCTGCGCCAGGTCTGCGCAGCGCAAAAGCTGGCACTGCCGAAGACGGGCGATTACGGTGTGGGCATGCTGTTCCTGCCGCGCGAAAAGAAAGCGCGCGAAGCCTGCGAAAAAATCGTGGAAAAGAAAATCGACGCGGAAGGGCAGAAGCTGCTCGGCTGGCGCGATGTACCGGTGGACAACAAGAGCCTGGGCGAAAGCGTCAAGGCAGTCGAGCCCAAAGTGCGCCAGGTATTCATCGGGCGCGGCAAAAACTGCAAAGACCAGGATGCATTCGAGCGCAAGCTGTTCGTGATCCGCAAGACCATGGAACATGCGGTGCGCGAACTGGGCGCCGCCGGAAAAGGATTTTATTGCCCGTCGCTGTCATCGCGCACCATCGTTTACAAGGGCATGCTGCTGGCCAACCAGGTAGGCACCTATTATCTCGACCTGCAAGAGCCGCTGGTGGTGAGCGCCCTGGCGCTGGTGCACCAGCGCTTTTCCACCAACACCTTCCCCACTTGGGATCTGGCACATCCGTTCCGCATGATCGCCCACAACGGCGAGATCAATACCGTACGCGGCAACGTCAACTGGATGGCGGCGCGCCATGCCGCGATGTCCTCCAAGGTGCTGGGCAAGGATTTGGAAAAGTTGTGGCCGCTGATCGCGGAAGGCCAGTCCGATTCCGCCTGTTTCGACAACGCCCTGGAATTGCTGGTGTCGGGCGGCTATTCGCTGCCGCACGCCATGATGCTGCTGATTCCCGAAGCCTGGGCGGGCAACCCGCTGATGGACGAGGAGCGCCGCGCATTTTACGAATACCATGCCGCCCTGATGGAGCCATGGGACGGCCCTGCTGCCGTGGCCTTCACCGATGGCCGCATGATAGGCGCCACCCTTGACCGCAACGGACTGCGCCCGGCGCGCTACCTCATCACCGAAGACGGCTTGGTGTTGATGGCCTCCGAAATGGGCGTGCTGGACATTCCGCAAAACAAGATCGTGAAGAAATGGCGCTTGCAGCCGGGCAAGATGTTCCTGATCGACATGCAGGCCGGACGCATCGTGGACGATGCCGAGCTGAAGAAGCAGCTCGCCACCGCCAAACCCTACCGCAAGTGGATCGACAAGTCGCGCTATTTCCTGGATGACCTGCCGGCCGTAAAAGGCAACGCCAAGCTGAATGCCAGCCTGCTCGATACGCAGCAGGCTTTCGGCTACACACAGGAAGACCTCAAGTTCATCATGGCGCCGATGGCCGCCGCGGGCGAAGAGGCGACCGGCTCCATGGGCAACGATTCCGCCCTGCCGGTGCTCTCCGGCAAGAACAAGGTGCTGTACAACTACTTCAAGCAACTGTTCGCGCAGGTGACCAACCCGCCGATCGACCCGATCCGCGAAGAAATCGTGATGTCGCTGACCTCGTTCATCGGCCCCAAGCCCAACCTGCTCGGCATAGACGAAACCGATCCGCCGCTGCGGCTGGAGGCGCACCAGCCGGTGCTTTCCAACGAAGACCTCGGCAAGCTGCAAAACATCGACAAGTTGACCGGCAAGAAATACAAGTCGCTGGCGCTGGACATCACCTATCCCGCAGCCCGCGGCGCCGCGGGCTGCGAAGCTGCGCTCAAGGCGCTGTGCAAGGATGCCGCCAAGGCGGTGAACGATGGCCGCAATGTGCTGATTCTTTCCGACCGCGCCGTGTCGCGCGAGCGCGTCGCCATCCCGGCGCTGCTGGCTTGCGCCGCCGTGCACCACCACCTGGTGCGCGCCGGTCTGCGCACCAGCACCGGCCTGGTGGTGGACACCGGCTCTGCACGCGAAACGCATCACTTTGCCCTGCTCGCCGGATACGGCGCGGAGGCAGTATGCCCGTGGCTGGCATTCGAGACCCTGGACAACATGGGCGAGTTGCTGCCGGCCGGATTGTCCGGATACGACGCGCACAAGCGCTTCATTAAGGCCGTCAACAAGGGCTTGCTCAAGGTGATGTCCAAGATGGGCATCTCCACCTACCAGTCCTATTGCGGCGCGCAGATTTTCGAGGCCATCGGCCTGAACTCCCCATTCGTGGAAAAATATTTCACCGGCACCCCCACGCAGATCGAAGGCATTGGCCTGGCGGAGGTCGCGGAAGAGGCGGTGCGCATGCACCGCGATGCATTCGGCGCCGACCCGGTGCTGGCGGACGCCCTGGATGCGGGCGGCGATTACGCCTGGCGCACGCGCGGCGAAGAGCACATGTGGACGCCGGATTCCATCGCCAAGCTGCAGCATGCGACCCGCGCCAACAACGCCGCCACCTACAAGGAATACGCCAAGCTCATCAATGACCAGGCGCACAAGCTGAAAACGCTGCGCGGCTTGTTTGATCTGAAACCCGCGGGCGGGCCTGTGCCGCTGAACGAGGTTGTCCCGGCCAAGGAAATCGTCAAGCGCTTCGCCACCGGCGCGATGTCGCTGGGCTCCATTTCCACCGAGGCGCACACGGTGCTGGCGCTTGCCATGAACCGCATCGGCGGAAAATCCAACACCGGCGAGGGCGGCGAGGACGCAAGCCGCTTCAAGCCGCTGCACGGCGGGGAGAAGCTGTCCGACATCATCGGCAAGAACCGCATCGAAGCCGACATGACCATGAAGCCGGGCGACTCGTTGCGCTCGCGCATCAAGCAGGTCGCTTCCGGACGTTTTGGCGTTACCGCGGAATATCTCTCCAGCGCCGACCAGATACAGATCAAGATGGCGCAGGGCGCGAAGCCCGGCGAAGGCGGGCAGTTGCCCGGCCACAAGGTGTCGGAATACATCGCCAAGCTGCGTTTCTCGGTGCCCGGCGTGGGGCTGATTTCCCCGCCGCCGCACCACGACATTTATTCCATCGAAGACTTGGCGCAGTTGATCCACGACCTGAAGAACGCCAACCCGAACGCCACCATTTCCGTGAAACTGGTTTCGGAAGTGGGTGTGGGCACGGTGGCGGCCGGGGTCTCCAAGGCCAAGGCCGATCACATCGTGATCTCCGGCTATGACGGCGGCACCGGCGCATCGCCCTTGTCCTCGATCAAGCACGCGGGCACGCCCTGGGAGCTGGGGTTGGCCGAGGCACAGCAAACGCTGGTGCTGAACCAGTTGCGCGGCCGCGTCGCCCTGCAGGTCGACGGGCAGATCAAGACCGGGCGCGACGTGGTGATCGGGGCACTGCTGGGCGCGGACGAGTTCGGCTTCGCCACGGCGCCGCTGGTGGTGGAGGGCTGTATCATGATGCGCAAGTGCCACCTCAACACCTGCCCGGTGGGCGTGGCAACGCAAGACCCGGTTCTGCGCAGGAAATTCACCGGCCAGCCAGAGCATGTGGTGAATTATTTCTTCTTCGTGGCAGAAGAAGTGCGCGAACTGATGGCGCAGATGGGCATTCGCAAGTTCGAGGACTTGATCGGGCGCAGCGACCTGCTCGACGTGAAGAAGGGTATCGCGCACTGGAAGGCGCAGGGGCTGGATTTCAGCAAGGTGTTTTACCAGCCCAAGGTGCCTGCCAGCGTGGCGCGCCTGCATGCCGAAGAACAGGATCACGGCTTGGCGCATGCGCTGGACAACGAGCTCATCGCCCGAGCCAAGGAATCGCTGGACGGCAAGACCAAGGTGGAGATTTCGCTGCCGGTGGCCAATGTCAACCGCAGCGTGGGCGCCATGCTGTCTCATGAGATCGCCAAGCGCTACGGCAACGCCGGGCTGCCCGACAACACCATCAGCATCAAGCTGAAGGGAACCGCGGGGCAAAGCTTCGGCGCATTCCTGGCGCACGGCGTTACGCTGGAACTGAGCGGGGAAGGCAACGATTACGTCGGCAAGGGACTGTGCGGCGGCCGCATCGTGGTGATGCCGCCCCCGGAGTGCAAGATCAAGGCCGAGGAGAACATCATCGTCGGCAATACCGTGCTGTATGGCGCGACCAGCGGCGAATGCTATTTCCGCGGCGTGGCGGGCGAACGCTTCGCGGTGCGCAACTCGGGCGCGGTGGCGGTGGTGGAAGGCGTGGGCGATCACGGCTGCGAATACATGACCGGCGGCCTGGTTGTCGTGCTGGGCCAGACCGGCCGCAACTTTGCGGCGGGCATGTCCGGCGGCGTGGCTTATGTGCTGGACGAGGACGGCACTTTTGCCAAGCGCTGCAACATGGCCATGGTGCAACTGGAGGCCGTTCCGGACGAAGCTGCCGCCAGCGAGACCGGCGAAGTGGAATCGCATGGCCGCGTGCACCTCAACCATCTGGGCAAAGCAGATGAAGCCGCGTTACGCGGCAAGATCGAGAAGCACTTGCGCCATACCGGCAGCGCGCGTGCCCTGCATATCCTGGAGAATTGGGAGAAGTTCCTGCCCAAATTCGTCAAGGTGATGCCGACCGAATATCGCCGTGCGCTACTGGAGATCGCAACACAGCAGAAGACCGCAAAGAAGGAGGCCGCATAAATGGGCAAGCCAACCGGATTCATGGAATTTACTCGGGTGCTAGAGGACTATGCGCCCGCTGCAGAACGGGTGAAGGACTACCGCGAGTTCGTGTCGCATCTCACCGATGCGCAAGCCAAGCAGCAAGGGGCGCGCTGCATGGATTGCGGCATCCCGTTCTGCAATAACGGCTGCCCGGTGAACAACATCATCCCCGACTGGAACGACCTGGTCTATCGCGGCAACTGGAAGCAGGCGCTGGATGTGCTGCACTCCACCAACAATTTTCCGGAAATCACCGGACGCATCTGTCCCGCGCCGTGCGAAGCCGCTTGCACGCTGAACATCAACAACGATGCGGTCGGCATCAAGTCCATCGAGCACGCCATCATAGACAAGGGCGGCGAAAACGGCTGGGTAGTGCCGCAACCGGCCAGGAAGAAGACCGGCAGGAAAGTTGCCGTGGTCGGTTCCGGCCCGGCTGGCCTTGCTGCTGCGCAGCAACTGGCGCGCGCGGGTCACGGCGTGACGGTGTTCGAGAAGAACAGCCGCATCGGTGGGCTGCTGCGTTACGGCATTCCCGATTTCAAGCTGGACAAGCGCCTGCTGGATTGGCGCATGGCGCAACTGGAAGCCGAGGGCGTGAAGTTCAGGACCAACACCTTCATCGGCAAGGATGCACCCGGTAAAGGCATATACAACGACGCGAAGAAAACCGTCAGCCCGAAAGAACTGCAAAAGGAATTCGACGCGGTGATCCTCGCGGGCGGCTCGGAACAGCCGCGTGACTTGACCGTGCCGGGGCGCGAGCTGAAGGGCGTGCATTTCGCGCTGGAGTTCCTCATCCCGCAGAACAAGGAAGTGGCGGGCGACGGCAAGAACCCGATCAACGCACATGGCAAACATGTAGTGGTGATCGGCGGCGGCGATACCGGTTCCGACTGCGTGGGCACCTCGAACCGCCACGGCGCGGCCTCGGTCACCCAGATCGAGGTGCTGCCGCGCCCGCCCGAGCAGGAGAACAAGGCGCACACCTGGCCGAACTGGCCGATCAAGTTGCGCACGTCCAGCTCGCAAGAGGAAGGCTGCAAGCGCGACTGGGCCGTCGCCACCAAGGAATTTGTTGGCGATAACGGGCAGTTGATGGCGTTGAAGTGCGTTCGCGTCGAGTTCAAGGACGGCAAGCTGGTCGAAGTGCCAGGCAGCGAATTCGAGATCAAGGCTGACCTCGTGTTCCTGGCGATGGGCTTCACCAGCCCGGCGCAACAGGTGCTGGACGCTTTCGGCGTGGAGAAGAACGCGCGCGGAGATGTCAAGGCGGATACCAGCAATTACCGCACCAACCTCAAGAAGGTTTTTGCTGCAGGCGACATGCGCCGCGGCCAGTCGCTGGTGGTGTGGGCGATACGCGAAGGACGGCAGGCGGCGCGCGCGGTGGACGAATTCCTGATGGGTTCGTCGGTGCTGCCACGTTAAAAACAACAAACCCGCAGAATTGATTAGGGATTCACCATGAACTTCAAAGTAAAGAACGATACCTTCCTGCGCGCGCTGTTGCGCCAGCCGGTCGACCACACCCCCGTTTGGATGATGCGCCAGGCCGGGCGCTATTTGCCCGAATATTGCGCCACGCGCAAGCGCGCAGGCAGCTTCCTCAACCTGTGCAAGAGCCCGGACATGGCGACCGAGGTGACGTTGCAGCCGCTGGACCGCTTCCCGCTGGATGCCGCCATCCTGTTTTCCGACATCCTGACCGTGCCTGATGCGATGGGTCTCGGTCTGTATTTCGCCGAAGGCGAAGGCCCGAAATTCGAGCGCCCCGTGCGCGACGAGGCGGCAGTCAATGCCCTGCGCGTGCCTGACATCGGCCGGGACCTCAAATATGTCACCGATGCGGTTTCTCAAATTCGCAAAGCCCTGGATGGACGCGTTCCCCTGATAGGTTTCTCCGGAAGCCCGTGGACGCTTTCCTGCTACATGGTCGAAGGCGGCAGCAGCGATGACTATGCCAAGGTCAAGACCATGATGTACAAAGAGCCGAAACTGATGCATCGCATCCTGGACGTGACCGCACAGGCAGTGACCGCTTACCTCAACGCCCAGATAGAGGCGGGCGCACAGGCCGTGATGATTTTCGACTCCTGGGGCGGCGCACTCTCCCACTATGCATACCATGAATTTTCGCTGCCCTATATGCAGCGTATCGTGGCCGGCCTGACGAAGGAAAAGGACGGGATCAGAATTCCGAGCGTCGTGTTCACCAAGGGAGGCGGCCTGTGGATAGACAGCATCGCCAATATTGGTTGCGATGCGGTGGGGCTGGACTGGACCATGGACATCGGCATCGCGCGCCAAAAAGTGGGCCACAAGGTCGCATTGCAAGGCAACATTGATCCGGCTGTGCTGTTTTCCACCCCGGAAGTCATCCGCAGCGAAGTGGAGAAGGTGCTGGCCAGCTACGGCTACGGCAGCGGCCACGTATTCAACCTCGGGCACGGTATTTCCCAGTTCACCGACCCGGAAAATGCAGCGGCGCTGGTACGCGCGGTACATGATTTGAGCCGCCGTTACCACTCCAGCGCACCCCAGAAAATCGCCTGATTTTTACGGGTTTTTGCACAGAGCACCCCAGTTTCCGCGATGCGGCTGGGGTTTTTCTACGCAAATAAGCGGCAAAATATAACGCGTTGTTTTTGCAGCGATAATTAGCGCCTAACAATTAGGCGTGCCGGCAAAATAGTATATGTGGTTAGCAGTTAGGTCCGTTGTTGGGCAGTTGCTAACACCCTTATCCACAGCTAATGTGGACAACAAAAAATAAGCAATCCGTTCAAGCCGGTTAGCCTGTTTTTTTAAAAACCGCCGGAGAAAATTTTTCCAAATGTCCATCGTTCGCGTTGCGCTGGATGTGCCCCTGCATACCCTGTTCGATTACAGGTTAGCTGCTGGCGACGCCGTAACGGCAGGGCAGCGCGTGCTCGTGAACTTTGGGCGCAAGCAAGCCATGGGCGTCGTAATGGAATGTGCGGTAGATTCCGAGCTGGCTGCCGAACGCATCAAGCCGATTGGCCGTATACTTGATGAAATTCCTCTGCTGTCGTCCGATCTGCTCGCCCTGCTGCGTTTCTGCAGCGATTACTATCACTACCCGCTCGGAGCCACCGTGCTATCCGCGCTGCCAGCGCGGCTGCGCTCCAGCGAACCGGTCGCGATCCGCGAAGCGTTGAGTTATGCGCTCAGCGCAGCCGGACGCGCCATGGATCCGGATAGCCTGGATAAGCGCAAAGTGGCGCAGCGCCGTATGCTCGCCGCCCTGCGCGAAGGCCCCTTGAGTGCCGCGCAATTGCGCGCACTGTCATCCAGCGCACCGGCCGCACTCAAAATTTTCATAGAGTCAGGCTGGGTCGAGACCTGCGCCGAGCCCGCGCCGCCACAAGTCTTCGCTTTCAACGGGGCGCATACGCTCACCGAAGCACAGCAACAGGCGGTGGATGCGGTAACGCAAATGCATGGGTATGGCGCCTTCCTCCTCCATGGTGTCACCGGCAGCGGCAAGACGGAAGTCTATGTGCACCTGATGCGCCATGTGCTGCAACAGGGCGGACAGGTGCTCATGCTGGTTCCGGAAATCAACCTGACTCCGCAACTCGAAGGCTATTTCCGCGACCGCTTTCCTGATGCCGAACTGGTCAGCCTGCACAGCGGCCTGGCCGAGGGCGAGCGCTCGCAAAACTGGCTGCGCGCGCAAGCGGGGCGGGCGCGCATCGTGCTCGGCACCCGCCTTTCGGTTTTCACCCCGCTGCCGCGCCTGGCACTCATCATCGTGGACGAAGAGCATGACGCCTCCTACAAGCAGCAGGATGGCCTGCGCTACTCGGCGCGCGACGTGGCGATCTTCCGCGCCAGCCAGGGCAAGGTGCCGGTCGTGCTGGGCTCGGCCACGCCTTCGCTGGAGACCTACCACAATGCACAGAGCGGGCGCTACCGCATGCTGCGCCTGCCCGAGCGCGCGCTGGCCGCCGCCCGGCTGCCGGAAGTGCGCTGCATCAATACCAGCCAGGTCTACATGCCGCACGGCATCAGCGAACAGATGTTCGAGGCGATGGATCATCGTTTGCAGCGCGGCGAGCAAAGCCTGCTCTTCATCAACCGGCGCGGCTACGCGCCGGTGCTGATGTGCACGTCCTGCGGCTGGCTTTCCGGCTGCCCGAACTGCGCGGGCAAGCTGGTGCTGCATCTGCAGGACAAGCGCCTGCGCTGCCACCACTGCGGCCATCAGGCGCGCGTGCCGCACACCTGCCCCAGCTGCGGCAACACCGACCTGCAACCGGTCGGCATCGGCACCCAGCGCGTAGAAGAGGCGTTGCAGGAGCACTTTCCCAAGGCACGCATCCTGCGGGTGGATCGCGACAGCACTCGCAACAAGGGAACCTGGCGCGCCATGCGAAAACAGATACAGGACGACGCGGTGGACATCCTGGTAGGGACGCAGATCCTGGCCAAGGGACACGACTTCCCCAACCTGACCCTGGTCGGCGTGCTCAATCCGGACGGCGCGCTGTACAGCAGCAACTTCCGCGCCTCGGAAAACCTGTATGCCCAGCTCGCGCAAGTGGCGGGGCGCGCCGGGCGCGCGGACAAGCCAGGCGAGGTGCTGGTGCAGACCGCTTTCCCCAACCACCCGCTGTTCCGCGCCCTGCAGGCGCACGACTACGATGCCTGGGCAGAGACCCTGCTGGCCGAGCGCCGGATGGCCGGTTTCCCGCCCTTTGTGCACCAGGTGCTGTTGCGCGCGGAGGGAAAACAGGAGGGCGAAGTGTATGCCTTCATGCGCCACGCGCACGATGCGGCAAACGGACTGGACATGCCGGTTGAAATATATGGCGTGATTCCCGCCGCCATGCCGCGCCGTGCCAATCATTTCCTGGCGCAGCTGCTGGTGCAATGCGACGCCCGCCGGCCGCTGCACCAATTCCTGCACGCATGGCGCCCCATCCTGGAATCGCTGCATTCCCGGAAACTGCGCTGGTCCCTGGATATTGACCCTTTGGAGTTATAGGTAATAACTCATTGGGGGGGTTGACCTGATCCCGATTAGACCCCAGCATGGCAAGGCTTGGATTTCCTATTTTAAAGGTGAGAGATATGTCAGGCAGCGATGAAGTTGATAACCCGGGACGGCGCAACTTCCTGGGCGCGATTACGACAGTGGCGGGCGCGGGCGGGGCGGCTGCGGCCTGCTGGCCTTTCGTGAGCAGCATGAACCCCAGCGCGGATGTGCTGGCCAAAGCCACGACCGAGGTCAACCTTGCCGATATCCCGCCGGGCGGCGTGCACACCGTGCCCTGGCAGGGCAAGCCGGTGTTCATCGTGCACCGCACGCCGGAAGACATCAAAAATGCGCAGGCTAACACGGGCGCATTTGACCCGGAACCGGACAGCAAGCGTGCGCCGCGCCCCGAATGGCTGGTGGTGGTCGGGGTCTGCACCCACCTGGGGTGCGTGCCCAACCGCAATGCCGACGGCGGCTGGCTGTGCCCCTGCCACGGCAGCATGTATGACGCGAGCGGGCGCGTGGTACGCGGACCTGCCCCCAAGAACCTCGAGGTGCCGCTTTACACCTTCGAGGGCGACAACAAAATCGTCATCGGCAAGGCATAGGGGAAATCATGGTCAATCGAATGCTATCCTGGGTGGACCAGCGCTTCCCTTTCTCGTTTTTCATCAAGCACGAGCTTACCGAATATCCCACGCCGCGCAACTTGAGCTATTGGTGGAATTTCGGCTTTCTGGCCGGTTTCGTGCTGGTGCTGCAAATCGCCACCGGGATTTTCCTCGCCATGCACTACAAGGCCGATGTCAACATGGCCTTCGACTCGATCCAGCACATCATGCGCGACGTGAACTATGGCTGGCTGCTGCGCAACCTGCATGCCACCGGTGCCTCGGCCTTCTTCGTGGTGGTTTACGTACACATGGCGCGCACCCTGTATTACGGCTCCTACCGCTCGCCGCGCGAACTGATGTGGTGGACCGGCCAGGTGCTGTTGCTGCTGCTGATGGCGATTTCCTTCATGGGCTACCTGTTGCCGTGGGGGCAGATGTCCTACTGGGGCGCATCGGTAATCACCAACCTGTTCCGCGCCACGCCCTTCATCGGCGACCAGGTAGTGATCTGGTTGCGCGGCGACTATGGCGTGGGCGATGCCACGCTGACGCGCTTCTTCGCCCTGCACTACCTGTTCCCGTTCATCATCCTCGGCATGGTGGTGGTGCACCTGGTGGCGCTGCACACCGTGCGCAGCAGCAATCCCTCTGGCATCAACTTGGCCGACAAGGACAACATCCCGTTCCATCCCTATTTCACCATTAAGGATTTCTTCGGGCTGGGCGTGTACCTGTTCATTTTCCTGGCTTTCGTGTTCTTCTTCCCTAACACCTTCGTCGAACCGGCCAACAACATACCGGCCAACCCGATGCAGACCCCGCCGCACATCGTGCCGGAATGGTACTTCCTGCCGTTCTACGCCATCCTGCGCTCCGTGCCGGACCTTGTGGGCGGCGTGGTGGCGATGGGGCTGTCGGTGACGATCTTTGCCGCGATGCCCTTCATGGACCGCTCGCAGATTCCCGGCGGTGCGCATTTCCGCCCGGTGTACCGCATCATGTTCTTCCTGTTCATGATCGACATTTTCCTGCTCGGCTATGTCGGCGCGCAACCCGTCTCCAATGACGATGCGGGCAAGCGCATGATGCTGATCGGGCAAATCGCCACGGTGGTTTATTTCGGCACATTCATGGCGCTGCCGTTCGTCTCCAGGATGGAGGAAATGTGGCTGCGCAGAAAAGGCCTGCCCCCTGCGCTGCAGGAAATGTTCGACCATCGCACGCCGCGCGGCAAGTGGCCGCATGAGGAGGCAGGCAAAT
>JBGPSQ010000012.1:0-25478 GCA_041490205.1 Gallionellaceae bacterium | reverse complement strand
GCCACGCCCCACCAGCCTGCCCGGCGAAATTCGCGCCAATCGGGGCCAAACAGCAACAAGCCTAGGATCAAAGCGATGAAATAAGTCAGGAAAGTGGCCAGCTCGCCGGAAACGCCCTGCTGCGCCAGCACGCGAAAGGGATACCATATCAGCCCCCACACCAATGCGGCGTTCAACAGGCTTAGGACTGCCACCACTTTTTGTTTTGAGGCCAAGCGCTACGCCTTTATAATCCGGATAATGTTGAAACCGTAAATTTAGCTACGGATTGACACGGATGAAACACTGATTAAAGCCAAACCATTCATTCCGTGTTCCATTCGTGTCAATCCGTGGCTAATGGAAAAAATGAATCCAGACCTGAATCGCCTGCAACCCTACCCATTCCAGAAACTTGCCGCGTTGTTCCGCGAGGTAACACCCAATGCCGCATTGCGGCCGATCAGCCTGCACATCGGAGAGCCCAAGCACCCTACTCCTCAGTTCATCAAGGATGCGCTGACCGCCGGACTGGACGGTCTGGCGAATTATCCCACAACCGCAGGCAGCGATGCGATGCGCGGTGCAATCTCGAACTGGCTGGCGCGCCGCTACCAAATTCCCGCGCCGGACGCCAAGACCGAAGTGTTGCCGGTGAACGGCAGCCGCGAAGCATTGTTTGCATTCGCCCAGGCGGTGATAGACCGCACGCGCAGCAATCCGGTGGTGGTCTGCCCCAACCCTTTCTACCAGATTTACGAAGGCGCAGCGCTTCTGGCGGGTGCCGAGCCTGCGTTCCTCAACACGCTGCCGGAAGACAACTACGCGCTGGATTTTGCGCAACTGCCGGAGGAGACTTGGCAACGCACCCAACTCGTCTACGTCTGCTCGCCGGGCAATCCGAATGGTCATGTGATGCCCCTGGGAGAATGGCAAACCTTGTTTGAAATGTCAGACCGTTACGGCTTCGTCATCGCCGCCGACGAGTGCTACTCGGAAATATACTTCGATCAGCCCCCGCTCGGCGCGCTGCAGGCCGCACGGCAACTGGGACGAGACGGCTACAGGAACCTGGTAGTATTTTCCAGCCTGTCAAAACGCTCCAACGTGCCCGGCCTGCGCTCCGGGTTTGTCGCGGGCGATGCCAAAGTGCTGGAAAAATTCGCGTTGTACCGCACCTACCACGGTTGCGCCATGAATCCGGCAGTGCAGGCAGCAAGCCAAGCCGCATGGAACGATGAAACTCATGTCGCCGAAAACCGCCGCCTGTATGCGGAAAAATTTGCCCGGGTCATGGAAATACTCAAGCCCGTGCTGCCGGTATCCATGCCGGATGCCAGCTTCTATTTGTGGCTGCGCACACCCATCCCGGACACCGATTTCGCGCAACGGCTGCATAGCGACTATAATGTCAGCGTGTTGCCGGGCAGCTTTCTTGCGCGCAAGGCGCGGGGCGTCAATCCCGGTGCTGGATTTGTGCGCATTGCGCTGGTGGCGGGCCTGGAAGAGACTCTGGAAGCGGCGCAACGCATCGCCGGGTTTACAAAGAATTTGAAACAGGAATGAACCACGGATTGAAACGGATGAACCACGGACTTGCTCCGTGGCTATCAGCGCCAATCCGTGGCTAAGAACAATCAACACTACTATTAAGGTATTAAGGATCCCCATGAAAGAACTGCAAACCATCATCGAATCCGCTTTTGAACGCCGCGCCGAGATCACGCCGCGCACGGTGGACGCAAAATTGAAGGAGGCGGTCACCACGGTGATAGACATGCTGGACAAAGGAACATTGCGCGTTGCCGAGCGCCAGGCAGTGGGCCAATGGATTACCCACCAGTGGATCAAGAAGGCCGTGCTGCTTTCTTTCCGTATGGAAGACAATTTTTTCATCAAGGGCGGCTTTACCAATTACTACGACAAGGTGCCTTCGAAATTCGCCGACTACAATTCCCGCGATTTCCGCGAAGGCGGCTTCCGTGTGGTGCCGCCCGCCGCAGCGCGCAAAGGGTCTTTTATCGCCAAAAATGTGGTGTTAATGCCATCCTACGTGAACATCGGCGGCTACGTCGACGAAGGGGCGATGGTGGATACCTGGGCTACGGTAGGATCCTGCGCGCAGATTGGCAAGAACGTGCACCTCTCCGGCGGCGTCGGTATCGGCGGCGTACTGGAACCGGTGCAGGCCAACCCCACCATCATTGAGGACAATTGCTTCATCGGGGCACGCTCGGAAGTGGTCGAGGGCGTGATCGTGGAGGAAGGCTCGGTGATTTCCATGGGCGTTTATATCGGACAAAGCACCAAGATTTACGACCGTGAAACCGGGGAAGTGCATTATGGCCGCGTTCCGGCAGGTTCGGTGGTGGTCAGCGGTAACCTGCCCTCCAAGGACGGCTCATACAGCCTGTATTGCGCGGTTATCGTCAAGAAAGTGGATGCCAAGACACTGGGCAAAGTGGGCATCAATGAACTGCTGCGCGGAATCTGAACCGCAGCCGGATAGTTATTTCAGGAGATTGCTATGATCATCACTCCGTTGTTGAAACTTGCTGTTGAGAGGAATGCGTCGGATCTGTTGTTCTCGGTGGATGCGCCCATCACCATCAAGATTGACGGTGTTTCCAAGCCTATCAACGACCAGAGGGTGGATGCCGAATCCGCCCGGCGCATCGCCTATGAAATGATGACTCCGGACCAGATCGCCCAGTTTGAGCGGGAATTGGAAATGAACTTTTCCTTTCGCGTGCCCGAGGTGGGAAGCTTCCGCGTCAACGTATTCCGCCAGAAAGGCGAAGTCTCCATGGCTATCCGTTACGTGCGCGCCAGGGTGCTCGGTGTTGAGGAGTTGAACCTGCCGCTCATCCTGAAAAGCCTGGTCATGGAAAAGCGCGGCCTGATCCTGGTGGTCGGTGCCACCAGCTCGGGCAAGTCCACCACGCTCGCTTCCATGCTGGAGCACCGCAACAGCCTGGTGACCGGCCACATCCTGACCATCGAGGATCCTATCGAGTATTTGTTCAAGCACAACAAATCCGTAATCAACCAGCGCGAAGTAGGAACGGACACCCATTCCTACGAAACCGCCCTGATCAGCGCCATGCGAGAGGCGCCGGACGTGGTGATGATCGGTGAAATCCGCGACCGCGAAACCCTCAAGCAGGCATTGATGTCTGCGCAAACCGGCCATTTGTGCCTTTCCACGCTGCATGCCAACAACAGTTACCACGCGCTGAACCGCATCATCAACTTTTTCCCGTATGACGCGCGTTCAGGCACCCTGTCCGACCTGTCGCAATGCATGAAAGCCGTCATTTCGCAGCGACTGGTGCGTAACATCCAGGGCAAATTGACGCCCGTGGTGGAAGTGCTGATCAACAGCTCGCTGATCGCTGACCTGATAAAAAACGGTGAAATGGAAAAAATCCGCGATGCCATCGAGCAAAGCGTGTCACCCGGCTCGCAGACCTTCGAGCAGGCTCTGTACCAATTGTTCAAGAAGGGCAAGATCACCAAGGAAGAAGCCTTGCGCAACGCCGATTCCGCCAGCAACCTGTCGGCCATGATCGACTACTCGGAGACGAGCAAGATGAAGGCCTACAACCCGAACGATCCGGCCAATCAGGCTCCCATCGCCAGGCCGCAGTCAGTTGACTTTGGCGCCATCAAGCTCAATATTGACGGCGACCAGGGCTGATGAAACCCGGCAAGACAATCCTGTACGGCATCCCCAACTGCGGCACCGTGAAGAAGGCTCGAACATGGCTTGAAACGCATGGAATTGACTACGCATTCCATGATTTCAAGAAACAGGGCGTAAATGAAACGCTTATCTCCGGATGGTTGCAGCAGGTCGGCTGGCAGAAATTGCTGAAGAAGACCGGGCCAACCTGGGGGCAATTGCCGGATACGGTGAAGAATTCGATAAAGGATGATGCCTCCGCGCTCAAGTTGATGCTGGAAAAGCCCAACGTCATCAAGCGACCGGTGCTGGAGAAGAACGGCAAGGTGCTGACGACCGGATTCGACGAAACCGACTACGAAAAACTGAAACTATGAACCGCACCCTCGAACTCGCGAAGCAACTCATTGCACGCCGCTCCCTCACGCCGGACGATGCGGGCTGCCTGGAGATCATCGGCACGCGCCTTGCGCCACTTGGCTTCCAGATGGAGATGATGCGCCGCGGCGACGTGGATAACATGTGGGCTCGGCGCGGCGACAGCGGCCCGGTGGTGTGCTTCGCGGGCCATACCGACGTGGTGCCCACCGGCCCTGTGGAGAAATGGCACAGCGACCCGTTCACCCCAACCGTGCGCGACGGCATGCTGTATGGGCGCGGGGCTGCGGACATGAAAGGCTCGCTCGCGGCCTTCATCACCGCCATTGAGAAATTCCTGACCCAGCACCCCGAGCACAAGGGCTCCATCGCCCTGCTGCTGACCTCCGACGAGGAAGGCATCGCGGTGGATGGCACGGTGCGCGTGGTGGAGGCGCTGCAAGCGCGCGGCGAAAAAATGGACTACTGCATCGTCGGCGAACCGACTTCGGTCAGCAAAACCGGCGACACCATCAAGAACGGGCGGCGCGGCTCGCTCTCGGCCACGCTCGTTGTCAAAGGTATACAGGGCCACATCGCCTACCCGCATCTGGTGAAGAACCCCATCCACCTCGCCGCGCCCGCCATCGCCGAACTGGCCGCGACCACCTGGGACAACGGCAATGAATACTTCCCGCCCACCTCCTGGCAGGTTTCCAATATCCACGGCGGCACCGGCGCGACCAACGTGGTGCCGGGCACGGTGGAAATCCTGTTCAACTTCCGCCACTCCACCGCGAGCACGGTGGATAGCCTGAAAGCCAGAGTGCATGCCATCCTGGACAAGCATGGCTTCGAGTACGACCTGCAATGGGAGAAATCCTCCGGCAAGCCCTACCTCACCCCGCACGGCGATTTGGTGGACGCGGTGAGCGCGGCGATCAAGGAAGTGACGGACATCACGACCGAGCTTTCCACCAGCGGCGGCACCTCCGATGGGCGCTTCATCGCAGACATCTGCCCGCAGGTAATCGAGCTGGGGCCGCTCAACGCCACCATACACAAGCTCAATGAATGCGTGGCCGTCGCCGACCTGGATGCGCTGTCGGAAATCTACTGCGGAACACTCACACGGCTGCTGGCAAAATGACGAATACGAAAAATTATTTCCCGGAAGCTACGAGCACCCTCAAGACCGTACGCGACTGCCTGCGCTTCGCCATCAGCCGCTTCAACGAGGCCGGAATCTATTTCGGCCACGGCAGCGATAATGCCTATGACGAGGCAGCCTACCTTGTCCTGCACACGCTGCACCTGCCGCTGGATCGCCTCGATCCCTTCCTCGATTCCTCGCTCACCCAATCCGAGATCGACGAGGTGCTGAACGTCATCGGACAGCGCGTGGAAAAGCGCCTGCCCGCAGCCTACCTCACCAACGAAGCCTGGCTGGGCGGCCACCGTTTCTATGTGGACGAGCGCGTGATCGTGCCGCGTTCCTTCTTCGCCGAATTGCTCGACGAACAGATGGTGCCGTGGATAGACGACGCGGACAACATCACCCGCGTGCTGGACCTGTGCACCGGCAGCGGCTGCCTCGCCATCCTGGCCGCGCTTGCCTTTCCCAATGCAACGGTGGACGCCGTAGACATCTCTCGCGATGCGCTGGACGTGGCTCGCCGCAACGTGGACGAATACCGGCTCCAGGATCGGGTGCACCTGATCGAATCCGACCTGTTCGCGCGATTGGGCGACCGCGAATACGATCTCATCATCAGCAATCCACCCTATGTGAATGCCGAATCGGTCGCCGCCCTCCCGCCGGAATACCTGCATGAACCCGAACTGGCGCTGGGCAGCGGCCACGACGGGCTGGATGCTACGCGCGCCATCCTCAAGAATGCCGCCGCACACCTCACTCCGGACGGCATCCTGGCCGTGGAAATCGGCCACAACCGCGTGGCGCTGGAAGCTTCTTACCCCACCCTGCCCTTCACCTGGCTGGAAGTGGAGGCAGGAGAGGATTTCGTGTTTCTGATGCACCGCGAAGATTTGCCCTGATGGCTGTTAGCAAACCAACTATAGAGAGACAGACTCCATGAGTGAACATTGGTCACTAAATTCAACTCAATTTGCTAATTTGGATGTTGGTTCGCTATACGGATCTCAGGGATTAGGATTTTATCGGCTTCATTTCCAAGTAAAAGTAAATATCCACAAAACACCAGACGAGGAACAGATAACACTCACCAACCTTAATGGTGAATTGTTTGTCGTTGGAAAAAACGGGGCGAAACATTTTCTGGGTTGCCTACGAAGACAAGGTGTGAATTCTCCCATTACAACCTCTAAATACGGAAGCAACCAGACGATCAATTTTGAGACTGAGCTGGATGCTGCACGCATCGAAGCCATAGAGAAAATTAGGCTCGGGGGAGATTTGCACTTCTATTTTAGTTTTCATGGCGTCGGAAGCAGTGTCCAATGGGGGACTCAACAACTTAACCAAGTTGAACTGTGTTATCCAGCTAACCAAAGCACTTGGATCAAAATCCTCGAACAAATCGGCTATCGCAAAACACTGCTGTTGGAAGTTCCGCTACTCCCCGAGGAAATCAGCCCAACATTTGCAAATGCGATTAAGCACCTACAAAATGCTCAAACCCAGTTGCTACAAGGCCAGTACCGGAATACGGTTAGCGAATGTCGAGATGTATTGGAAGCAATATCGGTTGCGTTAGATGACGAAAAAGAACAAACACCAGTTGAACTCAAAGCTTGGTTCAGCGATACACGAAGCATGAGCAAAGAACATCGAATCCGCCTCATGCGGCGCGCCTTTAAAGTACTCACCCATGCATCTAAACATGCGGACAATAACGCCGCCTCAATAGAGTGGGGGCCAACTGACGCCAGAATGGCTCTCAGCATGGCGGCCTCCCTGCTCCAAATGAGCTCTGGAAAAGATTAACCTCCAATCACGCTGACAAGTGGCTGTTGACCATTACGAAAACTTTCCCGTTGCCTCCGTCCTGCTGCCTAAGCGCCTGCGGCGGCCAGTGGAGATCATCTACCGCTTCGCACGCCAGGCCGACGACTTCGCCGACGAGGACGACATTCCAAACAATGAACGCTTGGCGAAACTCGACGCCTTTCGTACCGAACTCAAGCGCATCGAATCCAACGAGCCCACGCTCACGCCGCTGTTCCAGGATGTGGCCAGCATCGTTGCAGAATTCCAGTTACCGCTGCAACTGTTCCTCGACCTGCTGGACGCTTTCTCTCAGGACGTGGTGAAGAAACGTTACGCGAATTTCGACGAGGTGATGGACTACTGCCGCCGCTCCGCCAACCCGGTTGGACGCTTGCTGCTGCACCTTTACGAAGAGGCCACGCCGCAGAATCTCCTTTATTCCGACCAAATCTGCACTGCCCTGCAACTCATTAATTTTTGGCAGGATGTGAAGAAGGATTACGCCATCGCCCGCATCTATCTGCCCTTGAGCGAGATGGCCCAGTACGGCGTTACCGAGGAACATCTTGGGCAGGCCCGCATGGATGCGGCCTGGCAGCAACTGATGCGATTTCAGTGCGCCCGCGCGCGCGCCATGATGCAGAGTGGCGCGCCGCTCGGCAGCATCCTCAGCGGACGCATCGGCCTGGAAATGCGCATGATCATCGCGGGCGGCCTGCGCATACTCGACAAGCTGGATGCCGTGGACTACGACATGTTCAACCGCCGCCCGGTGCTTAAGCCTGCGGACTGGGTTATCATGCTACTCAAAAGTGCGCCGTTCAGTTTTAAGACTTCGAAGGCAACCTAGCCACGGATAAACACGGATTATCACGGATAACACCTAAATGTATCGAGTTCATGCCAGCTTCAGCACAAAATTCCAACTGCATTTTTCCGTGTAAATCCGTGTCTATCCGTGGCTGAATGATTTTTGAATCTATATGACTCCCGACCAATACTGCCAGGATAAAGCCGCCTCCAGCGGCTCCAGCTTTTATTACAGTTTCAAGTTCCTGACCAGGGACAAGCGCCGCGCCATTACCGCGCTGTATGCATTCTGCCGCGAGGTGGACGATGTGGTGGACGAATGCTCGGACGAGAATGTCGCGCGCACCACACTGAACTGGTGGCGCAATGAAGTCGCCGCCATCTATGGCGGCGTTCCCCAGCATCCGGTCGGGCTGGCGTTGAAACCGCTGGTGCAGCAATTCAACCTGCCGCAGGAGCACCTGCTGGAGATCATAGACGGCATGGAGATGGACCTCACCCAACATAACTACGAGGATTTCAAGGCGCTGCAATTGTATTGCTACCGGGTCGCATCGGTGGTTGGCCTGCTGGCTGCGGAAATCTTCGGCTACACCGACCGCAGGACACTGAAATATGCGCACGATCTCGGCATCGCCTTTCAGCTCACCAACATCATCCGCGATGTGGGCGAGGACGCGCGGCGCGGGCGCATCTACCTGCCGCTGGACGAACTGGCGCAATTCGGCGTTCATACGCGGGATATTCTGGACGCGAAAGAAACCGAAGAATTCAAGAAGCTGATGCAGTTCCAGATCGAGCGGGCGCAGCGCTTCTATCAACAGGCCGTGGATCAGCTCCCCGCTGCCGATCGCAAGTCCCAGCGCGCCGGCCTTATCATGGCTGCAATCTATCGCGCCACGCTGGATGAAGTTGTCACCAGCGGCTGCCATGTGCTGCGCGAACGAGTCTCGCTCGGTACGGGCTACAAGCTATGGCTCGCTTTCAAGACATGGCTCAGGGGCTGAGTGTAGGAATCGCCGGAGGCGGCTATGCCGGCATGGCAGCAGCGGTCGTCTTGGCCGGACGCGGCATTCCGGTCACCGTGTACGAAAGCGCGAAACAACTGGGCGGGCGAGCGCGCGGCGTGCCACATTCCAACCAACGTTCGCACGCTGACAATACGCCTGCTCCCCATCTCCAACTCTCCCCCGATGGGGGAGAGGGCAACCGTCCCTTGCGGGAAAATGGTTTGATTCTCGACAACGGCCAGCACATTCTGCTTGGCTGCTACCGCGAAACCCTGCGCCTGATCGAGCAGGTAGGCGGCAATGTCGAAACAGATTTCCTGCGCCTGCCGTTGCAGCTCACCCTGAACCGTCGTTTTGAGCTCAAGGCCCCTGCCTTGCCTGCCCCGCTGCATTTGCTGGCGGGGCTGCTGGGCGCGAAGGGGCTGACATTCGGGCAGCGGATTGCTGCCGCGCGCTTCATGCTCGCCATGCGCCGCATGAAATTCAGGCTGCCGCACGATGGCAATGCGCTGGAACTGCTGCGCGCCCACGGGCAGGACGAGGATCTGATCCGCCTGTTGTGGGAACCGATCTGCATCTCGGCGCTCAACACCCCGGCACACAAGGCTTCCGCCCAAGTGCTGCTGAACGTGCTGCGCGACAGCCTGAACGGAACGCGCGCCGATTCGGAGATGCTCCTGCCGCGCCTGGATTTTTCCGCGCTGTTTCCGGATCGCGCGGCGGCATATGTCACGCAGCATGACGGCAAGGTACTTACCTCATGCGGCGTGGAAGCCATTGTGCCGCGCGACAATGAAATCGAGCTGCTGACGGCAGATGGCGTGCGTCACCACAGCCATATCATCTGCGCTGCATCTCCCGCCAATTCAGCCCGGCTGTTCCGCGCCGTGCCGAAGCTTGCTGGCGTTGCATCGCAGATCGAGGCGCTGACCTTCCAGCCCATCTATACCGTTTATTTGCAATACCCGGAGCAGGTTCGCCTCCCGCACCCGATGCTGGGATTCGACCGCTGTTTTTCGCAATGGCTGTTCGACAAGGGCCAGATTGCCGGGCAGCGCGGCCTGATTGCCATTGTCATCAGCGCGGAAGGGGCGCATCAGGAACTGGATCACGAAGCGCTTGCACAAAAAGTGGCGCAGGAGCTGCATGAGCAGTTGGGCATAGCGGATGCGCCGTTATGGCACCAGGTCATCGCCGAAAAACGGGCAACTTTCGCCTGCGAACCCAATCTATCCCGCCCGGCGCAGATCACCCCCCTGCCCAATCTGCTGCTGGCGGGTGATTACACGGCGGGGGACTACCCCGCCACGCTGGAAGGCGCGGTGCTAAGCGGCGTGCGTTGCGCAAACGACATAATCCGGCAGAGGGATACTGCCGTAAACCGCCAATCTGCGGCATAATACGCGCTTGTTTATGAAAGCATTGTCACCATGAAGATTACAGTAATAGGTTCCGGCTATGTAGGCTTGGTTTCCGGCGCATGTCTGGCCGATTTGGGCAACGATGTGGTCTGTCTGGACGTGGACCCGAAGAAAATCGCCGTACTGCAAAGCGGCGGCGTACCGATCTACGAGCCGGGGCTGGATGAAGTCATCCACCGCAACGTCGAGGCCAAGCGCCTGCGCTTCACCACCGATGTCGCCGACAGCGTGGCGCACGGCTTGGTGCAGATGATCGCGGTGGGTACACCATCCGGCGAGGACGGCTCGGCAGACCTGCAATACGTGCTAGCCGCCGCGCGCAATATCGCCCGGCACATGACCGAATACAAGGTGATCGTGGATAAATCCACCGTACCGGTGGGCACCGCCGAGAAGGTCCGTGCCACTGTGCAAGCGGAACTGGATAGCCGCAAGGTAAAGACCGAATTCAGCGTGGTCTCCAACCCCGAATTCCTCAAGGAAGGCGCGGCCATAGACGACTTCAACCGTCCTGACCGCATCGTGGTCGGTGCGGAAGACGAACGCGCCATCCATGTCATGCGCGACATGTACGCACCGTTCCAGCGCAACCATGACCGCCTGATGGTGATGGACATCAAATCGGCGGAGCTCACCAAGTATGCGGCCAACGCCATGCTGGCCACGCGCATCTCGTTCATGAACGAACTGGCCAACCTGGCGGAAAAGGTCGGCGCCGACATCGAGCATGTGCGCAAGGGCATAGGCTCCGACCAGCGCATCGGCTACCACTTCCTGTATGCGGGTTGCGGCTACGGCGGCTCCTGCTTCCCCAAGGACATCCGCGCGCTGCAGCGCACAGGCAACGAATACGGCCTGCCGCTACGCATCCTGCAGGCGGTGGAGGACGTGAACCACGCCCAGAAGAACGTGCTGCTGCAGAAGATCGCCAAGCGCTTCGGCGACAACCTCAAGGGCAAGCATTTCGCGTTGTGGGGGCTCGCATTCAAGCCGGGCACCGACGACATGCGCGACGCCACCAGCCGCGTGGTGATGGAAGGATTATGGGCCAAGGGCGCGACTGTCACCGCGCACGACCCGGTGGCCATGAAGGAAACGCGCCACATCTACGGCGAGCGGGCCGACTTGCGCTATGCCGAAACACCGCAGGATGCCCTGCAGGATGCCGATGCACTGATCATCGTCACCGAATGGAAGGCGTTCAAGAGCCCGGATTTCGATGCGATAAAGTCACGCCTCAAGCAGCCGGTTATTTTCGATGGGCGCAACCTGTTCGAGCCAGCAAGCATCGCCGAACATGGAATCGAGTATCACGGAATCGGGCGGGACGCTTCCGCCTGAATTGCCCTGGAAAGCAGAACCCGGTCAGTCAGGCAATGCGGATTTATTCAACAAAGTACTCTCGCTGATGGACTTTACCAGCCCGGCTATCTGGTCGGGCGGGACTGCACGCCCGAAGAAAAATCCCTGTGAAACCTTGCAACCGTGTTCGCGCAGGAATTCCATTTGTTCTGTGGTTTCCACGCCCTCGGCAACAATTGCAAGTCCAAGGCTGTTCGCCATGGAAACTATCGCCTTGGTGATGGCCGCATCGTCCTGGTTGCCCGGGAGCTCCTGGATGAAACTGCGGTCTATCTTGAGCGCATGGATGGGGAAACGCTTGAGATAACTCATGGATGAGTAACCGGTCCCAAAATCATCCACCGACAACATGAAACCGGCATGCTTCAGTTCTTCCAGCTTGTTCACCGAAGACTCCTTGCTTTCCATCAGCATGCTTTCGGTAATTTCCAGTTCCAGCATGCCCGGCGGCAGATCGAATTCTTTCGTGATTGCCTGTATGTTATGGACCAGGCGTTCATCGGCAAACTGGCGCCCTGAAAGGTTGATCGCCACCCGCAGCGGGGTGCCCGCATCCAGCCATTCCTTGGCCTGGCGGCAAGCCGTGCGCAACACCCATTCGCCTATCGGAACGATCAGGCCGCTTTCTTCCGCCACGGGAATAAAATCGGAAGGACCTACCACGCCCAGGTCGGGACGCGGCCAGCGTATCAACGCCTCGACGGCGATGATCTTGCCGGTGAAGAGGTCCACCTGCGGCTGGTAATGCAGGACAAACTCCTTCAGCTCAAGCGCCTTGCGCATGGCTGATTCCAGGGCCAGGCGCTTGAGCGCCTTTCCTTCCATGTCCTGCTGAAACATCTGGTAGTTGTTCTTGCCGCGGCTCTTGGCGTAATACATCGCCACGTCCGCGCAGCGCAGCAGCGCGTTCATGTCCGGCGCGTCGTCCGGATACAGGCTGATGCCGATGCTGGCGCCGATATAGATTTCGCTGTCGCCCAGCCACATCGGCTGCGCCATTTCGTTCAGGATTTTCCCTGCCACCACCGCTGCCTCGCCGTGCCCCGGGAGTTCCTGCAGGATCACCGCGAACTCGTCTCCGCCGATGCGGCATACGCAATCGCTCCCGCGCAAGGAACCGGAAATCCTTTCCGAAACGCTCTTGAGCAGCATGTCGCCGACATTGTGGCCCAGCGTATCGTTGATCACTTTGAAGTTATCCAGGTCTATGAACAACACGCCGACATGCTGTTTCTCTCGCCCGGCATCTGCAATCGCGTCTTCCAGGCGCTGGTTGAAATAATGGCGGTTGGGCAACTCCGTGACGTTGTCGTAGTGGGCAATTTTCCGCAGCTTGTTGTCGTGCGCATCTATCTTTTCCAGCATCTGGTTGAAGCCGGCGGCAAGATACCCAATTTCATCCTGGCCGGAATCGTCGCTGCGCACCGAATAATCCTTATCGTCCGACACCGCATGCATCAGCTCATTCAGCCTGAATAGCGGGCGGATGATGATGCGCTGGAGCCAGGCCATGATGGCGAATGCCAGCATCAAGGCCAGAGCGGCAGCAATCCCGATGGCGCCTAACGCACGCCACATGCTCTGGTACAGCACATCCAGGTCCAGACGGATGGACAAAGTCCCCCATTTTTGGCCCGACCTGGTGATCGGGCGCGCTATATCCAGGCTATCGGCCGTATACGTAAAGCCTTCCTTGTCAGGCATTGGGAGGTCAGGCAATGCCTGGTCGCGTTTGTAAGCGGCAAACAGGCTGCCATCGGGCAGGTAAATCGCGGCCTGCCGCACGTTGGGCGAACTGCGCAGGGCGAACAGGGTTTCCTGGGCGACAGTCTGGTCGTTCAGGGCAACGGCGGGAGCACTGTTGTCGCTGACGATATTTGCCTGGATCAATAGGTCATCTTCCAGGATGTTCCTGAATTGCCCATATTGATCCCTGATGACCAGCGACGAAACGATGAGTACCGCCAAAATATTGCTACCCAGAAAAATCCAGAATATCTTGGATTTGATGGAGACATTCTGCAAAAATCTATTTTTCTGCTGGCTCATCGGCTGTCCCCAATCCATAAACCTTGCGCGCCAGGCGCAACAGCCTGGAATTGATCGTTATTCCCTCACCCCTGGCCGCATCGACATTAACATCGAACACCACCCTTTTATCCTGGATCATCAGGTCGATCACTACACCCTTTTTCAGCCAGGCCTCGGATTCGGCCACTGTCAGCACCTGTTCGTCATCGACTTCCGACAGCCAATCCTCAAAGCTGCCGCTTTCCGACTCTGCCACAAAAAGAATCCGGCAGCCTTCCGCCGAGTCATCCTGAGTCAGCCGCCTGACTGTCACGACCATGTTGCCAACCCGCTTCCCCTCAAGCGCGGAAAAATACTTCATTGCCTCTTGCGGCACAGCCACGCACAGCGTAAGAGATTTCCCCATGCCGGCAGGCCAATCGATGAACGTGGCAAAATTATAGATGAAGGCGCTCTTCAACTGGTATTCCGGTATCGGGGCGGAATGGGCCGCTGCCGGAAACAGCATGGTCAGGAACAGGCTTGCGCGGATCAGGTTGCGAAAATCCATACGCTAGAACGAATAGCTTAGTTTAGCCATCAGCATGCGCCCATTGTTCTGCGGGATAAAGTCGAGACGCTGGTTCATGCTGTTGAAATATTCCAGCGTGGCGGGATCCTGGTATTTCCTGTTGAACAAATTATTGATCGAGAACGACGCATCCATTCCCTTGGCAAGATGCGTGGGCACCAGGGTCGCATTGACCAGCCACACGCTGCCGGTATCGAGTCCGTTCAAGGTCTGGCGGTTGCTCATGTATTGCGTCTCCAAGCCTGCGCTCCAGTCCCTGCCTGGAACAGGAGTTGCATAATTGATTTTCACCTGGCTACGCGGCGAATTTGGCAACCAGGCTGAAGCCAATCTATCCCTGGCGTCGGCGAAACTGTAGCTCGCCCTCCAGCGCGCGCCGCTGTCCTGTACCCGCTCCCCGCGGATTTCCACGCCGCGGACAGTCGCACTGAGATTTGTGTAAAAAATCGGGTTGGCCGCACTGATAGTCTGGTTGAGAAATTTGGCGGTCGGCGTAATCAGGTTGTCCATCTCGTATCGAAATGCGGAAACCCCCAGCTTTGTTCGTTGATCCGGCCGGTGTTCAACAACCAGTTCATAGGTCCTGACGGTTTCCGGCCTCAGGTTCCCCAGTGTGACATTGTGCTCCGGCGTGGCATAAAATTGCTCGAACGCATTGGGCGCCCGGAACGCGCTGCCGTACAACAGCTTCAGGGTAGTGGCGTTCGGGTCAAGCTGGTAAATGACCCCCGCCCTGGGGCTGTTCGCGCTGCCGCCCAACCTGGAAGCGTCATGGCGCAGCCCAAGATTGAGCGACAGCCGCTCTGTCAGAGCGAAATCGTCCTGAGCAAAGACCCCCCGCGTATCGTTTTTGCGGCGGTCATCCAGGTATAGCTTGTAAGGCGCGACATCGAAGTTTTTCTGGTTCAACGCAGGGTCATCGCGGTAGTCCGCGCCGAACAGCAATTTGTGGTCACTGAAGCTGGTCACCAGCAAGCGCACCTCTCCGCCCAGGGAGCGGTTCACGGTTTCATCGCGGTTGAGTGTCGTGGGTGCAACAGAGGGAGCCGGGTTCTGGGGATTGATGTAATCTCCCCGGTATTGGTAGCCGCCGTAATAAACGCGGGAGGTCAATTCCAGCGCCTCAGACAAAGGGGCGGTATATTGCACGCTGGTATTCCACCACGTATCCTGCGTGAAAGAGCCGGACTGCCCGAACACCTGCCCGAAGGACGCCGTCGGCACACCCTTGTCGCGCTGGCCGAACGTACCCTCGACGGTCAGGCGATCCGTACTCACCTTGGCGAAGGCTTTTCTCGCGTCCTCGTAGTCAAGCCCGCGAGCCATCCCGCCATATGAAGGAAAATAGATGTCCGCCCCGTCGCTATGGTACTTGCTGGCGCTCAGCAGCACACCCGTGCCTTCTTCCGTCTGCTTGCCATATGACGCGCCGAGTTCATCGGTGCCGAGGTTCCCGGCCATCCCGGACAGCCTGCCACCGTTGAGATCCCCGCCCTTTTTGGTGATGACGTTGATCACGCCCAGCATGGCGTTGTTGCCATAGACAGCGGAGCCGGGGCCTGAAATCACCTCGATACGCTCGATCAGGTCGAGATTGATGGGAAAATCCTGCCCCAAGGGGGCGTTGCCATATACGCTATCGTTGAAACGATAGCCATCCACCAGCAGCAACACGCGGTTGTTGTAGTCTGCCGTCCTGGAAAATCCGCGCACGCCAACGGAATCGTAATTGCGGTCATTCGAGATATAAAACCCGGGAAGGCTGCGCAATACGTCAGAGAGGGTGTGGTAGCCAAATTGCCTGATTTCGGCGGCGGTAACAACAGAGACGGTGGCTGCCGCCTCGCTTTGCTTCTGGCCATAGCGCGCGGCGGTGGATACTTCCAGATCAAGCAATTGCTCAATCGGCAGGTTTGTCACATCCTGTTCGTCCGCGGCCAATACCTGGCCGGACACAAACACCAACAAAGCCGCACCAGCCCATGCATCCTTGAAACTTATATTTGTGGCTCCCATAGATCCCCTTGAATCTACTTCCGGGAACGCCGGACTGTCATGCGGCTCTTACAGAACCCAATCTGCGTTTCCCCCTGCGACTACCCAAATGTTATCTTTATTTAAAATATAGTAACATACATTATCGGCAATCCCTTGTTTTTTCAGCCATACCTATGAAAACTGTGCAGCCGGACACCAGCCTTTTAGCCAAGGTGAATAAGTGTATAACTATTCTGCTTGCACTGCCAATGTTCCCGACCGTCCCTCAATTTCCCCCATTTTTACTTCATGGACAGGCGGGGTTCCCTTGAGACTCTGGAAATACTGGCGCATGGACACAATCTCATAGCCCTGCGCTTTCCAGCCCGCCAGCAGCAACTCGAACAGGGGAAGAAATTTCCCACCTTCCAGTTCGGCATGCAGTGTGAACACATGTCCCGTGGGAAGTGGTTTGTCGGTCAGTTGCATCAAATGCATCGCCACGTTTTGCAAGGTGACGCCGTCACGGTTGATCAGTTCGTCCAGCGTGGGTAGTGTGGTGGGCAGTTGCGGACAGGCAATGATTTCCGCATCCCATGCTGGGAGGAAAGGGTGCGTGCCGCGCGTATCGGAACTGTAATCGAAGCCCATTTGCTGCAACAGGCGCAAGGCATAGCGGTTGGTCTGCCAGCCCGCAGCAGCATGTGCCTTGGGTGCTTCGCCGAAAATTTGGGTGAATCGGTCCACCGCGCGCTGCATCTCGCGCCGCGTCCACTCGGCATCCTTGCCGGCGACATAATCCTGCCAGCGGATGTGGTCATAGCAATGAATGCCGACCTCGAAGCCGTCATCGCGCACCGAGCGCATGATGTCCGCGCACTTACGCCCGATGTCCGGCCCCGGCAGCAGCGTGCCATACAGCAGCGTTTTGATGCCGTAATGTTCCACCACCGAGGTGCGCTGCACCTTGCCGAGGAACCCAGGCCGGAACACGCGCTTGATGGCACGCCCGGTATGGTCCGGCCCCAGCGAAAAAAAGAAAGTGGCTTGCGCGTTGGCTCGCTTGAGCGCTTCCACCAGGCGCGGAACCCCTTCGCGCGTGCCGCGGTAGGTGTCGACGTCTATCTTGAGAGCGAGTTGTTTGGTCATTTTGCTCCCTCTCCCCCAGCCCCTCTCCCGCCGGCGGGAGAGGGGTGCGCATAGCGCGGGAGAGGGTTGGATCAGTCCACCAGACCGCGCGCCTCAGCAACCTGGCTGCGGTAAGCGTCGAAAATGTTGCGCAGCGTGTCGGCCATGGTGGTGGAAGGTTTCCAGGACAGTTCCTCGCAGGTATTGGTGATTTTCGGCACACGGTTTTGCACGTCCTGATAACCCTTGCCGTAATAGGCGGCGGAAGTGGTTTCCACGATTTTCACCTTGGCGGCAGAATCGCGGTATTCCGGATATTCCTTGGCCAGCTTGAGCATCATGTCGGCCAGGTCGCGGATCGCGTAATTGTTGGTCGGGTTGCCGATGTTATATATCTTTCCGGTAGCCACGCCGTTCTTGTTTTCGATGATTTTCATCAGCGCTTCAATGCCGTCGTCTATGTAGGTGAAGGCGCGTTTCTGATGTCCGCCGTCCACCAGGCTGATGTTTTCGCCGCGCAGTATGTGACCCAGGAATTGAGTCACCACGCGGGAGCTGCCTTCCTTCGGGGTATGGATGGAATCCAGCCCGGCGCCTATCCAATTGAACGGGCGGAACAGCGTGAAGTTGAGATTGTCCTGCATGCCGTAGCCCCAGATCACGCGGTCCATCAGTTGCTTGGAACAGGAATAAATCCAGCGCGGCTTGTTGATTGGGCCGCAGATCAACTCGGATTCATCCGGGTCGAATTCTTCGTCGTGGCACATGCCGTATACTTCCGAGGTCGAGGGAAACACCAGATGCTTGTTGTATTTCACCGCGGCGCGCACGATGGGCAAATTGGCCTCGAAGTCCAGCTCGAACACGCGCAACGGCTGCTTTACATAAGTGGAAGGGGTGGCAATGGCAACCAGAGGCAGGATAACGTCGCACTTCTTGACGTGGTATTCGACCCATTCCTTGTTGATGGTGATGTCGCCCTCGAAGAAATGGAAGCGCGGCTTGCCGATCAGGTCGCGGATGCGGTCGGTGCTCATGTCCATGCCGTAGACCTCCCAGTCGGTCGTGGCAAGGATGCGGTTGGACAAATGGTGGCCGATGAAACCGTTCACACCGAGGATCAAAACTTTTTTCATTTCTTCTTCCTTAACAATTGAATTCAAATTTATCCGTGCCGTATTTTGCGGCGAATTCCGTAGCGCTCATCTCGACACCATCCGACTCGAAGCGCAACACGCGCAACAAGCCGCTGCCGCAAATGGCATAAGCCCTGTCCTCTTTCACATAGAAAGCAGGAGCCTTATCCTCCATCCTGCACTTGGTCACCAGCGTTTGCAGGATGCGCATGGGCTTGCCCAGCAACTGTGTGGTCGCGCCCGGATAGGGCGGCGCCACCGCGCGCACCAGGTTGTGTATTTGCTGCGCCGACTGCGACCAATCGATGATCCCGTCTTCCGCTTTGCGCCCGCCGAAATAGGCGCCACGGCTCAAGTCCTGCTTCACCGCCCGCGCCCTGCCCGCAAGCAAATCGGGCAAACAGGCATAAAGCGCCATTTCCGCTGCCACGGTCACCTTCTGGAACACTTCCAGCGCGGTATCGTTCGGCAGAATCGGCACCGCCTGCTGCGCCACGATGTCGCCGTCGTCCGGCTTTTCCGTCATATAGTGCAGCGTCGCGCCTGTTTCCGTCTCGCCGTGAATTATCGCCCAATTCACAGGCACCCTGCCACGGTATTTCGGCAACAGCGAGCCGTGCATGTTCAGTCCGCCGTTTTTTGGAATAGCGAGCAGCGGGGCTTTCAGCATCTCGCGGTAGTAAAAGGAGAAGAAGAAATCCGGCTGCAGGGCCCGAATCTGCTCCACCACTTCCGGCGCATTCGGGTTATCCGGTGTAATGAACGGGATGCGATGCAACTCTGCCAGCTTCTGCACGCTCTCGAACCAGATCGTCTCTTTCGGATTATCGCGGTGCGTGACAACCAGCTTCACGTCTACACCGTATGCCAACAGCACGGACAAACAGCGGTAGCCCACGTTGTGATAGGCGAAAACGACGGCACTACTCATCGCGTTTTTCCAGTATTGCCTCCACCAGATAGCGCGGGCGGTGGCGCACCTGCTGATAGATGCGCCCGATGTATTCACCCAATAGACCGATGCCGAAAAGCGTGATGCCGATCAGGAAGAAAGCGATGGCGAACAGCGTAAACATTCCCTCCGCCTCCGGCCCGTGCACGATGCGGCGCACCGCCAGGAATATCACGAAGAAGCCGGACAGCAGGGAAATCGCGATGCCCATCATGGAGAACATCTGCAACGGAACCAGCGAAAAGCCGGTCATCAGGTCAAAGTTCAGGCGAATCAGGCTATACAGCGAATATTTCGATTCGCCCGCCGCGCGCTCCTCATGCCCCACCACCACTTCGGCTGGATTGCGCGCAAAGCTGTAGGCCAGCGCGGGAATGAAGGTGTTGACCTCCTTGCAGCTATTGACCGCATCCACGATGTGGCGGTCATAAGCGCGGAACATGCAGCCCTGGTCGGTCATCTTGATGCGCGTAATGCGCTCGCGCAGCCCGTTCATCGCCTTTGATGCCGCATGGCGCCACAGGCTGTCGCTGCGCTGGCGGCGGATGGAGCCGACGTAATCGTGCCCCTCGTCCATCTTCGCCAGCAGCACGCCGGTGTCTTCCGGGGGATTTTGCAAATCGGCATCCAGGGTGACGATGCGCTGTCCGCGGCACTGCTCGAAGCCCGCCATGATCGCCATGTGCTGTCCGAAATTGCCGTTGAACAGCACCACCCGCGTCACGTCCGGACGCTTCTGGAACTGTTCGCGCAGGATGGCAGCGGAACGGTCGCGGCTGCCGTCGTTGACGAACACGATTTCATACGCGATGCCGAGCTTGTCCAGCGCGGGATATAGCCGGTCGAACAGGGCCTGAAGGCCATGCTCTTCGTTATAAACGGGGATGACGACGGAAAGTTGTGGATTAGCCATAGTCCGGCATTTTACCGCATCAGGGGGGTTGGCGAAACTGTGTGGCTTGCTTCAGACACCCGTATAGCCCGCCCGCAAGCGCAGGCACCGTTCATTCGGTGTTCCGTCCTCCTCGAACACATTGAATTCGCGGCAGGGGGACGGGCGCAATTCGTAGATGGCGCAGGCCACTTGCTTGCCCACTTCCCCGCTCAGGGCCACGCAGCGTGGCGGATTACCGTTGGTTCCCTTCATGCAGCGCAAGTGCGCGTGGACCTGTTCGGTGAGCGCCGCCGGAACATGGCCGCCCGGCGCATCGTCGGCCTCGCCCCAGTAGAACGAAACGCGAAAATGGGCGCAGCAGGCGCCGCAGGACAGGCACAGATTCCCGCTCATACCCCTTCTATGGTCTCTGCCCAAAGGTCGTGGACGTCGGAATCGGTCACCTGTACTGTGACGAACTCTCCTACTTCCAGTTCCTGCCCGTTGTCGATATACACCATGCCGTCGATCTCCGGCGCGTCGGCAGCGCTGCGCCCGATCGCACCCTCCTCATCCACCTCCTCGACCAGCACGGTGATTTCTCGCCCGATCTTGCGCTCTAGCTTTTCGGTGCTGATTTCTTCCTGCAACTGCATCAGCCGTGCCAGGCGTTCATTCTGCTCTTCGGGCGAAACGTGGTCTGGCAGATCGTTGGCCGCCGCACCCTCCACCGGGGAATAGGCGAATGCGCCCACACGATCCAGCTCCGCTTCTTCCAGGAAATCCAGCAATTCCTCGAATTCCTCCTCGGTCTCGCCGGGAAAGCCGACGATAAAGGTGCTGCGCAGGGTGATGTCCGGACAGATTTCGCGCCAGCGCTTGATGCGCGCCAGCACGTTTTCGCTGCTGGCAGGACGCTTCATCAGCTTGAGGATGCGTTCGTTGGCATGCTGGAACGGAACGTCGAGATAAGGCAGAATTTTCCCTTCCGCCATGAGCGGGATGACTTCGTCCACATGCGGATAGGGATAAACGTAATGCAGGCGCACCCAGGGCGTGTCGCCTTCAGGCGTTCGCAGGCTGCCCAAAGCGCCAGCCAGTTCGGTCATGCGCGTCTTGAGGGGCTTTCCGCCCCAGAATCCAGTGCGGTATTTCACATCGATACCGTAGGCCGAAGTGTCCTGCGAAATGACCAGTAGCTCCTTCACGCCTGCCTGCACCAGCTTTTCGGCCTCAAGCATCACCTCGCCCACCGGGCGGCTCACCAGGTCGCCGCGCAGACTGGGGATAATGCAGAAGGTGCAGCGGTGGTTGCAGCCCTCGGAAATCTTCAGGTAGGCGTAATGGCTGGGCGTCAGGCGCACGCCCTGCGGCGGCACCAGCTCTATATAGGGATCGTGCGGTTTCGGCAGGTGCGCATGCACCGCATCCATCACCTCGGCGGTGGCATGCGGGCCGGTGACGGCCAGCACCTTGGGGTGAGCCTGCATTACGATGTCTCCCTTCGCGCCCAGGCAGCCGGTGACGATCACCTTGCCGTTCTCGGCCAGCGCCTCGCCGATGGCATCCAGCGATTCTTCCACCGCGCTGTCGATAAAGCCGCAGGTGTTCACCACCACCAGCCCGGCATCCTCATAGCTGCCGGTAATTTCGTAACCCTCGGCGCGCAGGCGGGTGAGGATCAGCTCGGAATCCGCCGTCGCCTTGGGACAACCGAGAGAAACGAAGCCTATGCGTGGAATTGGTGACATGAAATTAAACCGGGTGACATGAAATTATTAAACCATGGGAAATTAAACCATGGCGGGAAAGCACATAATTATACAACTGACAGCGCACATTCAGCCTAGTTCCGCAGTTCCGCCGATTCAATGTTGAGCTATCTCACCTCGATTTATCAAACAACACCTCCAGCCTGATGCTGAGCATTCCGCTGTGCATGAAATTCCTTGCTTGCGGAAAGTGCAGTTGCGGGCTGATTTCCAGGTACATCCACTCCCGGTGCAGGCGGTGGCGGTATAGCATCAACAGGACATAGTCGGTCACATGCGCCTGCGCGCTCGAATCGCTTACGCCGATGACGCTCGCCTGGTAAAGCATGGCAGTGCGCTCGTCCACGGTCTGGAATAAGCCAAAATCCTGGCGCAGGTCGAAACTCTGCCGGTTGTTCAGCCAGGTCGCGCTGGTGGTGGCGCGGAACAGGTTGAGGTCATTGATGGGCCGCTCGAAATCAAGCTGCGTGGTCTCGCCCACGCCTGTAGTGTTGAACCAGAACACCGTTTCCGCCGCTTTCATGCGCCAGTGATCGAGCGGAACAGCATAGCTGCCACGCGTCCGCAGGAAAAGCGAGGTATTCAGGCCCGCCAACTTCACCCCTCCGTCCGTTCCGAGGAACCAGCGGTCATCCGCCGATTTCAGTTCATGGCGCAACCCCGCACCGTAGCTGGATGGCGTCGTCGTGTTGACGGTAGTCTGGGTCACCTGCACCTGGTTGGATGCATTAGCCGTGTTTTTATCCGGATCGGACTCGATCAGCAGGTGCAGGCTCTTTTCAGTTTGGGGCAAGTGCACCTTGGCCTTGCCCTGCAACACGAACCTGTGCTCCCCGGTGTATCCCATCACGCGCGTCAAATCCAGCTGTAACACGCTGTCGTTGGACTCCTGGTAATTGCGATCATTTCCAAAGAACCTGTCTATGCCTGTCACCAGGTCAACGAAATGTTTTGCCACATAATCGCGCGGCTCATTCATCACATTCAGCACCGGCAAGGGAGGAATGGTCGGTATCCAGGTCGATGCAGGAGCCGAAGCTGGCATCGGGGCCGAAGCTGGCAAGGGAGCGGAAGCCGGGGGAGGCGCTGAAACCGGCATCGGGGAAAGTTGCTGTTGAGGCAATTCGACCGCCTCCGCGCCAGGAGCGCACAAAGACGCGAGCAGGACAGCGCCCACTGCTACCCTGGCAAGGCTGGCTAGTATCGAAGCCATGGCTTTCAGGCGGGGAACACCCCGGTGGAAAGGTAGCGGTCGCCGCGATCGCATACGATGAACACGATGGTGGCATTCTGCACCTGCCGTGAGATGCGCAAGGCAACCGCCAGCGCACCGCCCGAGGAAATGCCGCAGAAGATGCCTTCCTCGCGCGCCAGGCGGCGCGTCAGATCTTCCGCGTCATGCTGGCTCACGTTTTCCAGCTTGTCCACCCGCTTCGCATCGTAGATTTTCGGCAGGTAGGCTTCCGGCCACTTGCGGATGCCGGGAATCTGCGCACCCTCTTCCGGCTGCGCGCCGATCACCTGAATCTTCGGATTCTGTTCCTTGAAATAACGCGAGCAGCCCATGATGGTGCCAGTGGTGCCCATGCTGCTGACAAAGTGAGTGATCTTGCCATTGGTATCGCGCCAGATTTCCGGCGCGGTGCCCTCGTAGTGCGCCAGCGGATTATCAGGATTGGCGAATTGGTCGAGAATGATGCCGCGCCCGGCATCGCGCAGCTTTTCCGCCGTGTCGCGCGCCAGCTCCATGCTGCCTTCCTTTGGGGTCAGCACCAGCTCCGCGCCGAAAGCGCGCATGGTCTGGCGGCGCTCCACGCTCTGGTTTTCCGGCATGACCAGGATCATCTTGTAGCCGCGCATGGCCGCCGCCATGGCCAGCGCAATGCCGGTGTTGCCGGAAGTCGCCTCGATCAGCGTATCGCCCGGCTTGATGTCGCCGCGCGCTTCGGCGTGGGTAATCATCGAAAGCGCCGGACGGTCTTTCACCGAACCGGCGGGATTATTGCCCTCCAGCTTGGCCAGCAGCACGTTGCCGGTGTCGCCGGGTATGCGCTTAAGCCTGACCAGCGGGGTGTTGCCGACGAAATGTTCTATGGTGTGATACATCGCAATCTTTCTGTATGCTCAAGGTGGCATATTAGCAAAGAAAAACCCCGCCGGGCTGTTACCGGGCGGGGCCGTTTCAAGCAGCGACGGATTACTTCTTGTCAGCGGCCTTTTTGTCTTCTTTGGCCTTTGCCTTGGCTGCCTTCTTTTCTTCCTTGGCTTTTTTCTGGGCGGCTTTCTTCTCGGCCTTTTCCTTCTTCTTGTCATCCTTCTTTACATCGGCTTTTTTCTCGGAATTTTCTTCCTTTTTCGCATCAGACTTCTTATCGGCCTTCCCTTCCTTCTTTGCGTCAGCCTTCCTGTCAGTCTTCTCTTCCTTCTTTACGTCGGCCTTTGCCGGTTGCTCTTGCGTTTGAGCTGGCTTCGTTTCAGTCCTGGCCGGTGCGCCGCCCACGGTCAGATCGGAGCGCACTTTCGCCACGGTCTTTTCGCCGAAGCCCCTGACGTTCTTCAGATCGTCCACACTCTTGAACAGGCCGTTTTTCTTGCGGTAATCGATGATGGCCTGGGCCTTTACCGGGCCGATGTACTTCACGGAATCCAGCTCTTCCTTGGTGGCTGTATTCAGGTCCACGGCAGCAAACGCGCTAAGTGAAAATACAAAAAATGCGACAAGCGCCAGCAACATTTTTTTCATTTGGTTAGTCTCCTCGGGTTAATCTATAGAAAAAATGGCGCACACCCGTGGTGCGCCTGCGGGCGGCATTATAACAAAGCCGTCCTCGCCCACCAATTCAGGGCCAACCAATTCATGCCAGCCAGATGAAAGTCCCCATGCGCCCGGTGGCGCCGTCGCGCCGGTAGGAGAAAAAACGTTCGCGGCCGGTATAAGTGCACTGCCCGCCGCCGTATATGCGCGAGATGCCGAGCGCTTCCAGGCGCTGGCGCGCGAGCAGGTAAATATCGGCCAGGTATTTGTTCCCCGCCCCCGGCTCGGCCACGAACGCATCCGCAGCCTGCGGTTGCTCCGCCATGAAGGCTGCGCGCACTTCCGCGCCTACTTCGAATGCCGCAGGCCCGATGGCCGGGCCCAACCAGGCCATCAGCCTGTGCGGCGGCACATTCATGGCCTGCACGGTGCGCTCGATCACACCGGCGCATAGCCCGCGCCAGCCCGCGTGCGCCGCGCCCACGACACTGCCGCTGTCATCGCACAAAAGCACCGGCAGGCAATCCGCCGTCATCACTGCGCATACCGCCCCGAGGAGCGAGGCGATGCAGGCATCCCCTTGCGGAAGGCAACTGGCGGCGTTCGCATTGACGACCCCCACCCCATGCACCTGATTCAGCCACACTGGTTCGCTCGGCAGCAGCGAGGAGAGCAATTGGCGGTTAT
>JBGPSQ010000011.1:0-26862 GCA_041490205.1 Gallionellaceae bacterium | reverse complement strand
TATTCGTCGGGTTACGGCCTTGTGCCTAACCTGACCTACCCGAATCAACAACAAACGCCACCCCGAAGCCGCCGCGCTGATCGAACAATCACGCGCCAGCCTGAGCCGCGCCATCCAGGCATTCAGCGCCGCGCGTCACGCCCAAAAATTCGCCGACGTCGTCGAGTCCGGCAAGCAGGTTTCCCCACTGGGCGAATCCAGCCCCGAGAGGGTGCAGCAAATTCTCTCGGAAATAAAACAAATGGGGTCAGCGTTACCCCCATAACACCGAGCGCAACCCGGTAGGCGCCTCTCAGAACTCAGGATGCAGCACGATATGAACAGGTCGCGCCGCACTTGCCGAAGGCGCGCAGGTGAACGATGCCGTGCAGGCATACCACTCTCTCCTCAATATCAGCGAGCAGTGCAGGGCAGGGCACGGCACGGCCCTGAGCAAGGGCAATCCCGTCTTGCACGGCCTGATCGTGCAGGGTATGTCCGGGCAAAATCCACGCAGGGATGCGTGCCTCCATGCGGCAACCTGACCTGCCGGGCTTGGCATATAATCCCACCGCGCAGACAGTTGCCCGCCGATAATGACGAAACAGATTCCGCCTGCCAGGCACGAACACAATTACCACCCGAAATACCGCCCGGACATTGATGGCCTGCGCGCATTGGCCATTCTTCCCGTCGTGGCGTATCACTCCTATCCGCATTCGTTTCCGGGCGGTTTTGCCGGGGTGGATGTTTTTTTCGTCATTTCCGGTTTCCTGATTTCCCGCATTATTTTCCAGAGTCTGCGGGACGGCGATTTCAGCTTTGTCGAATTTTATGCGCACCGCGTCAAGCGCATCTTTCCGGCGCTGGTGGTTGTGCTCGCCGCCTGCTTCGCGTTCGGCTGGTTCGCGCTGCTGCCTGAAGAGTTTCAGCAGCTTGGCAAGCACATGGCCGCCAGTGCGGGCTTTATCCAGAATTTCATTTTGTGGAAAGAGGCGGGGTATTTCGATACGGCCTCGGAGCTGAAGCCGTTGCTGCACCTGTGGTCGCTGGCGGTCGAGGAGCAGTTTTATGTGTTCTACCCCCTGCTGATATGGGTGGTCTGGCGCCTGCGCCTGAATGCGCTGGCATTTCTCGCCGTGCTTGCGCTGGTCTCTTTTGCCCTCAACATATATGGCATCGGCAGCAAGGAGTTGGCGCAGACCTTTTTTCTGCCGCACACCCGTTATTGGGAACTGCTGGCGGGTGCGGCGCTGGCCTGGCATTACCACTACGGCTCCCCTGAGCACCTTGCCTGGCTGAAGCGCATGGTGTTCCACCGCGCCTTTTTCAGGCAGGCGCCGACGAAAGAGCGGCAGGGCGCGATACTGGGCAATATCATTGCCGCGCTGGGGCTGTTTCTCATCTTGCTATCCGTATTCGGGCTGGACCGCAGCATTCCCTACCCGGGCGGATGGGCGCTGCTGCCCGTGCTCGGCGCGTCTTGCATCATTTTTGCGGACAGGCATGCGTGGGTGAACGCCAGGATTTTGGCTTGGCGGCCATTGGTGTTCATCGGCCTCATCAGCTACCCGCTTTACCTCTGGCATTGGCCCCTGCTTTCCTTTGCGCACATCATGGACGAATCGCGCATCGTGGCGCTGTTGCTGAGCTTTATCCTCGCCTGGCTGACCTACCGGCTGGTTGAGCGGCCTGTGCGCTTCGGTTCACCCAAGTGGCGCAAGACGGCTGTGCTGTGCGTGCTGATGACAGTGCTGGGATACGTTGGCTATAACGCCTATAGCCGCGAAGGGCTGCCGTTCCGCCAATCGGTAAAAGATATGGTTGCGCTTGAAAAGGAAAATTTTGAGTGGGAGAGGCTGGGGCTGCTCCATGATGAAGCCTGCTTCCAGCAGTTCCCGTCAAGCCGCGACCAGATTTGCAAAGTCGCCAAGACGCCGCCCACCGTCATGCTGCTGGGTGATTCCCATGCCAATGCACTCTATCCGGGCCTGGCGGAAGCCACGGCAGCCGATGCCGGGGCCAATGTGGCCAACCTCGGGATTGGCGGCCGCGCGCCTTTCATAGGGATAGAAAGCGGCCCATGGGATAGCCCCGAGCAAACCAGGAAACAGAGCGCGCTCTCATTCGAGCAGGCCATCGCATATGCAGAGTCCCATCCATCGGTGCGCACGGTGATCATCGCATCGCGCGGCCCGCTGTATCTTTCAGGATACTTCCCCTGGCACCACGACGAGAAACAGCACGACTTCACCATGAGCATGCCCGGGCGGCCGGAGATCGCCGGCAACCGCGAAATATGGCGCATCGCCATGCGCGAAACGCTTGCGCGCCTGGTGGCGAAGGGCAAGCAGGTAATATTCGTGCTCGACGTCGCCGAACTGGGATTTCACCCGAAGGAATGCATGGAATACCGGCCCTTGCGGTTTTCCAACAGAAAGCTGCGCTCTCCCTGTGCGATCTCCCGCCAGGAAGTCGATGAGCGCAACCGCGAATACCGCGAGGTGGTGGCGTCCGTCCTGAAGGAATTCCCCACCGTAAAACTGTTCGATGCCGCCGCGCAATTCTGCGATGACAAATGGTGCTGGGCGATGAAGGACGGGAAAATCCTCTACCGCGACGGTGACCACCTTTCGCAGCAGGGCTCGCGCATCATCGGAAAAGAACTGGCCAAACTACTGGCGCCCGCGCCCTGAAGCTCCACCCAGTGCTCTTGATTGAAGCAGTGCCCTTAACCTGCCGCTAGCCCCGCACAATCCTGCCCAAACCAACACAGGAGGGCGGCAATGAGCATCACATCAGGCGGCACGCGCAAGGCAGGGCCATACAACGGCAACGGCGTCACCACATCCTTCCCGCTCACCTTCAAGGTATTCCAGGCATCTGACGTACTGGTCGTGCAGACCGACACCACCCCTACCGATTACACCCTGACCCTGAACACCGATTACACCGTCACCCTCAACCCCAACCAGGACAGCAACCCCGGCGGCACAGTAACCATGACCGTTGCCCCGCCCACCGGCTACCTGCTCACCATAGGCAGCCAAGTCCCGCAAGTGCAATCCGTCACCCTCACCAACAACGGCGGGTTTTACCCCACCGTCATCAACACCGCATTGGACTACGTCACCGTCCTGATCCAGCAGCTATCGGAAAAACTCGGCCGCGCGCTTACCATGCCCTTCTCCACCAACGCCAGCGGCCAGCTCCCGCCCGTCTCCCCCGGCTCCCTGCTGGGCTGGAAGGCGGATGGAACCGGCATCGCCAACGTCGGCGCAACCGGAGTAGGGGCAGGCGGCATAGTCGCCTCCAACATGGCAGCAGGGGCCACGGGCACGGCGCACTCCGCCGACACCCAAGCCGCCACAATCAAGGCCACGCCTGCCGATGCCGACAAAATACCGCTCTACGACAGCGCAAACTTCTGGTACCTGAAAGGGCTGACCTGGGCAAATCTCAAGGCAGCCTTCCTGAACAACGGCTTTTCCACCATCACCGGCAGCCAGATGCAGATTTCCGGTGACGCTTCGCCGTTTTGGGAAGGCACGCAAAGCACGCTGGGCAGCGGCGCTGCCTATGTGCTCAACGGTAACATCCTCATCATGAAGGCGTGGACGCACAACACCAAGATCAACACCTCCGGCAACTTCACGGGCGTAGCCGCAACCGGCATCGCTACGGTCATGCTCTGGGGAGAGGACGACGTGCTGCGCGTATTCACCGCGCCCTCGGTAACGGCAGGCACCGTGCCGACGTTTGGCGCCACGCCGACTTACATGCTGGACATGAAGAGCGGAGCCGCGCTGCTGAATTCCGTCATGCCTGCCGCGGTAAAAAACTTCAAGGCCGACGCGCTGGGCATCAACAACTACAACTGCGTGATCACCGCCGACAAAGTGGTGCTGGAAAACAGCACCGGGGCTTATTACGGCGTGGAAAACGTCAACCTCACCGTCAATGCCAATGGCACCGTGGGCGCGCCACTCTCCATCATGTCCACGCGCGCAGCCTCGACCTGGTATTACCGCTGGCTGTGGTGGAATGCCACGGCTGGCGTAACAGCCACGCTGGATGTCAGCAGTACCGCGCCCACCGCTCCGACCGGGTATGCATCGACTGACTTCAAGGCGCTGCTGCCGGGCGCAAGCCGCACGGATGCCAGCGGTAGCACTTACCTGCTGTCAATAAGTACCAGGGGGAAAAAAACGCAATATGTGGTGCTTTCCGGAAGCAATATTGCAGCATTGCCTGTCATGTCATCCGGAGTACAGGGAACTGTAGGATTAACTGGAGCTACAACTTGGGTGGCAGTAGGAGTTAGTTCATTTGCTCCGCCTACAGCCAGTGCGGTTTGTTTAATGCTGAACAATTATTACAACAATGGGGCGAACGGTTATGTTCAGGCTGCACCCAATAACAGTTACGCTGGTTGGGCATCAACCAACCAACCGCCTATGCAAATAGGCCTCCCCGCCAATCAGATTGCAACATACGCATCAACTATCATGCTTGAGAGCGCCAACGTATATTTCGCATCGGGCGCGTCTGGCGGGGCTTTAATTTGCCTCGGATGGGAGGACAACTCATGAGCGGATATGCAGTAAGAAACGACGGGTTGGGAATGCGTGCGGTGAATTCTGCAGCGGATTGCTTGGCAACAGAGACGTATAGCGCAACGCAGCCGGTATTGACCTTTCTGCCGGCGCCAGACGGCATCGGCTTTGCACAATCAATCAAGACCGCGCTCGGTGGAATTCAGGGGGTGGCCGCGCTGCCGGTGTCCATCCAGCTGATCGTCCAGTGGTTTTACGCCGCCACGCAGGCGCAAAATTGGCCGGACGTGCAGGCTATCGTGACCGCGAACAAGGCAGCACTTGATGCGGTTAACACGGCCATTTACCTGGACGTGAAGGCAGCCGCCACCACGTACCACATTCCAATCACCTTGCCATAGGGGGACGCATGCCACCAGATTTAAGCCAGGAAGAAAAGAACAAGATCATCGGAGAAGCCATTGATGCGTGGCTGGACAAGAAATGGGCGACATTCGGAAAGTGGACGGCTCGCGGCATCGGGGCAGCGGTATTCAGTGCGGCCATGTATTTCATCGCGACACATGGAGGATTCGGAAAATGATCACCGCCCAGCAACTCGCCGACGCTCTCGGCATCCCCATCGACCGGGCCAATGCCTGGTTCGTGCCCATCAACGATGCGATGTACAAGTTCGGCATCGACACGCCCAAGCGCGTGGCTGCTTTCCTGGCGCAAATCGGCCACGAATCCGTGCTGCTGACACATGTGGAAGAAAACCTGAATTACTCGGCGGATGGTCTGCTGAAATACTTCCATAACCACTTCACCGCAGCGGAAGCGCAGACCTACGCCCACAAACCCGCCGTGATAGCGAACCGCGCCTATGCCAGCCGCTACGGCAATGGCGACGAGGCGAGCGGCGACGGATGGAAATACCGGGGCCGGGGGCTCGTCCAGATCACCTTCCGCGACAACTATAAGGCTTGCGGCGATGCCTTGGGCGTCAATTTTGTGGCTTGCCCGGACCTGCTGACCCACCCGAATGAGGCCGCCATGTCCGCCGCCTGGTACTGGAAATCGCACGGCTGCAATGAGCTGGCGGACGCGGGCAACACCACGGCCATCACCATCAAGATCAACGGCGGCACCAACGGGCTGGACCAGCGGCAGGCGCTCTATCTGCACGCGCTGCCCATTCTGACGAAAGGAGCGGCATGAAAACCTGGTTGAAAGACCTGCTGGACAAACTCAAGGCCGACGCCGTGAAGGCGCACAAATCCCTCACCATCTGGTTCAACAGCATCATGGGCGCGGCAGTGGTGGCGCTGCCCATCGCGCAGGAGCAGATGCCCCAGTTGCAGGACTACCTGCCTGCCAGCCTCTACCACTACGGCATGGGTGCGCTGATCGCGGGAAACATCATCCTGCGCTTCAAAACCAGCGGCGCGCTGGCGGATAAATCATGAGCCCGCTCATGCAAGCCAAACTCGCCGGGGGCGTTGCCCTCATCCTGCTGGTCTGCCTGGGCATCTGGTTTCTCCACCATGATGGATACGAAGCGGGCAAGACCGAAGTGCAGGCCGAATGGTATGCCGAGCGCACCCGCATAGCCGAAGAACAGAAGGCCGCGCTCGCAGCCTATGCCGATAAACTCAAAAAAGCCGAGGAACAACATGACCAGGACCAAGCCGCTATTGACGATCTGCACGATGCTGCTGGCCGGGTGCGCATCCACCTGCCCGCCTGCACAGGTAACGCCCGCCCGGGCGGCAATCAGGACGGAAGCGCCGGGGTATTTCCAGACCGAGTGGATCAACTCTTTGCAGAGTTTCAAGCAAGGACTGGCAGCCTCATCCGTAGGTGCGACCAACTGAACATAGACGCGATCCGGGCCAATTCAGGCCCATGAGGTCTATTTCTGCGAAATGGGCGCTGGTTGCCTGCGCTTCTATGCTTTTTGATAGTTCTTGCCGGTGGGTTACAATGCCAAAAGTGGCCGGTGCGCTTTGCCTCCGGCCGAGTATGCGGTGCCGCCGATAACGACAAGAACCAAGGCAAAGCGGCAAGAACAAGTAAACGGCAAAAGCGGATAGTGTAGGCATGAAAGCCTGTTGCAGATCATGAGTGGACTGGATTGCCTGTTGAAAATACGCAAGGGCGGGCGCGAGCGCCAGGAGGGCATTGCGCAGCTCTACCGGGAGCTTGCGCCCGCCTTCCTGCGCTTCTTCATGAAACACAGGGTGCAGCGCGAGCAGGCGGAAGACCTGGTGCAGGAGACATTCGTCAACATCACCCGCGCCTGCGACAATTTCCGGCTGGATGAGCGCTTCGATGCCTGGGTGTGGAAAATTGCGCGAAACTGCCTGATGGATTTCTTCCGCGAGCGTCTATCGGATACCGGCATGGAAGACGACTGGCTGGACAAGCTGGCCGAGGAGCGCAGCGAGCTTCAAGTGGGGCTGGACTCGGACGACGGGCTGGCCGATTGCGTGCAGCGCGTGTTCCGGGAATTTTCGGCGGAGCACCCCAGCCGCGCGGAAGCGCTTTCCATGCTGTCGATATACGAGTGGGGCATTGATGAGATGGCCGAATTCCTGGGGCGTACCAAGGGTGCGACCCGCGAATACCTTTCCCAGTGCCGGAAATTGATGCGCCCCTACATGGAAAATTGCCGCGACTACTTATGAACAAGGACGATCAGGATTGGCTGGATGCGCTGGCGGGCCGCCCGGATGCCGCCGCCGACCCGGACACCATGCGCCGGGCGGCATTGCTGCGCCAGGCCATGCGCGGCCAGCGCGAGGCCGAGCTGGCCGACGCATCTCCTGCCCCTGGTTCGCACGACGGCGGGCTGGATCGCCTGCTGTTCCGCCTGCGCCGCGAGGGGCTGCTGGAAAAAGAAAAAGCCGGCCCGCGCAGGGGCTTCCCGGCCATGTTTGCCATGGCTGCCACGGTGCTGCTGGTCATGGGCCTGGGCTGGATGATGATGTTCGGCAGTGACCGTTCAGCCCAGGTTGCCGTGAACGCCATCCCGAAACAGGCGCCGGAGCAGGCCGAAGCCGCGCCCGGCATCACCATCACCCAGATACTGCCTGCCGAAGCGCCGGAAGAACTGGCGGCGAAACCGCAGCAGGAATTTTCCTCCGCCGGAATCGCGCTGGCCCAATCGGCCAGCGGCGTGGACATCCGCCTGGAGGCAGACCTGCCCCCAACTCCTTCCGCCGATGCATTGCGGCTTTTCGAGCGCTATAATCTAACCATTCCGGCAGACCGGAAACTCCATATCGAGATCCGCCAGCAGGCGGGCCAGCAATAAGGCGCAGTTGATTCCTCCCGCCAAGGGGGCCGCGCTTATCAACAAGGGGCTTAGCTGAAAGGAGAGCGGCCATGCCGAAAAAACCCTATCCCCTCCCCAACGTTTACCGCCTGCTCGAACCCGGCCCGGTGGTGATGGTTTCCACCGCCCGCAAAGGCGTGACCAACATCATGACCATGTCCTGGCACACCATGATGGAATTCACCCCGCCCCTGGTGGGCTGCGTCATCAGCGGGCGCAACCACAGCTTCGATGCGCTGGTGGCGACGAAAGAGTGCGTGATCAACATCCCCGATGCCGCGCTGGCAAAGCAAGTGGTGGGCGTGGGCAACTGCCACGGGCAAAAGGTGGATAAGTTCAAGAAATTCAAGCTTACCCCAGTGCCCGCAAAGGAAGTAAAATCCCCGCTCATCGCCGAATGCTACGCCAATCTCGAATGCCGGATATACGACAGCCGCCTGGTGAACAAATATAATTTCTTCGTGCTGGAAGTGGTGCAGGTCTGGATAGACCCTGCGAAGAAATCTCCGCGCACGCTGCACCACGAGGGCAGGGGCGTGTTCCGGGTGTCGGGCGAGACGATCAAGCTGCGCTCTAAAATGGCGTAACTGGAAAATGGCATGAACTGGAAATTGGCGTGAACTGGAAAATGGCGTGAACTGGAAAATGGCATGAACGGGAGGGACGATATGATTACCGTCAGCGAAGAGACAAACAAGAGAGTTCGGGCGCTGTTTCCGGCGGAACAGCAGGAAATTGTCATCGACATCCTGCTCAGGGAATGCGGCGACAATCTGCCCTTGGTTGATCCATCATATGGGCAACTTGCCGAGCGCATCCGGTTCTCCGTCATCAAGCTCTCACGGGGCGAGCTTGCGGAACTGAACAAATGGGTCGATCTTGCAAAAATAGACTGGAGAGATGTCCTGGTAGCGGCAGGCTTCGGGGGCGGGATTGAAGGCCACCTTGAGTGGTGGCCGGATTGAATGCGCCTCTCCCGGAGTTGGTGAAACTGCGCGCCATACCCGCACTCCTTGCTTGAACTGGCGCGCAATGCCTGTTAGATTGGCATTTGTCAAAGGAACCGGTTTTCATAAAACGACACCAGGAAACACGAGCATGAATCGCAAACAACATTGGGAACAAGTCTATGACACCAAGGGCGCCGAATCGGTCAGCTGGTTCCAGGACCATGCCGATCAGTCGGTGCGCCTGATACACCATACCGGCATCGGCCGGGATGCCGCCATCATCGATGTCGGGGGCGGCGCTTCCCGGCTGGTGGATGACCTCGTGGCCGAAGGGTATCGCGACCTCACGGTGCTGGATCTCTCCGCCATTGCGCTGGATGTGGCAAGAAAACGCCTGGGCGAACATGCCCGGGATGTGCACTGGCTGGTGGGGGACATCACCAGTGTGGAATTGCAGCCCCAGCGCTATGACATCTGGCATGACCGCGCCGTATTCCATTTCCTCACCGATGCCGAAAGCCGACATGCCTATGTGGAGCAAGTCTTGCGCGCGGTGCGTCCCGGCGGCCATGTGATCGTCGCCACCTTCGCGGAAGACGGCCCGGAAAAATGCAGCGGCCTGCCCGTCATGCGCTACCGTCCGGATCAACTGCATTCGGAATTCGGCGATGCCTTCCAACTGGTGGAACATGCGCGGGAAGCCCACCACACCCCGGCTGGCGCAATCCAGCAATTCATCTACTGCTATTGCCGCAAGGGCAACCATTGAGCCCGGCATGAGCCAAGTCCTTTCCATCCGCTTTGCCGAAGATGCATTGCCGCACGCAGCGGCTTTTTTGCGCGCATGGGAACAGATCGGGAGCTGGAGCCAGATAGCCGGGCAGGGCTACGAGTTGCGCTCCCGATCCGGCGAAAACTTACTGCTCTCTTGCACGGGCGCGGAATTGCAAATCACCGGCTGCACCCAGGACGACACCTATTCCTTCATCAAGGCGTTTGCCGCCAGTGCTGGCGGCGAACTGCTCCATGAGGGCGAGCTGCTGGGCAAGAGCGAAGTGGTGCCAAGTAAAGTGATTGAGGGCGAATTCATTCGCGGGGCGGATCATCACGCCGAGCCGATGCACGGCTGGGGGATGCACGGCGGGCAAACCGTCTTCCGCCAATTCAAGCTCAAACCCATTCCCAAGGCCATCATCATCCTCGCGGTACTCATCTTCTTCCCCATCGCACTGGCTGTGATGCTGTTTTTTATGATGTTGATGTTTGGCAGGCTGGCGATTCACCTGCTGCGCCTGCCCAGGCGTGGGTAGGGCCGCAGGATGCAGTGAGCGAAATGAACCGCATCCATCAAGTACGCAAACATCTGGTAAGGAGCAGCGATAATTCATGATGCTTATCGGAATCATCTGGGCCATGTTTGCGCCGCTCCTGTTGCTGATCCCCGTGTTCGTGTTGTACCTGGCGGCCGGACGGATTCCTGTCATCAAGACCAGAAAGCTGAGAGTTCTTTTTGCCGCGGCCATTACGCTGTCCGTGGTCTTTCCCGTGTGGCTCCGCGATTCGGCCAGGTTCGATGCGCATTGCGAGGCGCTCGGCGTCTCGCAAATCTTCGAGAAGCGCAAGGCCGACGGTTTTTTTCTGGACGACAGCACCGCCAACAGCTTCGGCATGCGCTACCTGCAGGAAGAAGGCTTCCAGTGGATGGAGGCCAGGAGCATATACAACCGGGGCGGGTTTACCCGGTATGAGAAAACCGCAACCGGCATCACCCAGAAGGAAATCGACCGGCTCACGGCTGCGATAGAAGTAAAGTCTGACTTTACCGAGGATTCCATATCAAGCACCACGCTGCTTACCGTCAAGGACAGGCAGACCGGAAAGGTGCTGGCCCGCGCGGCGAACGCCAGTTTCAATGGCGGCTCCGCAAGCATCGTGCTCGGCGCATGGGGAATGCGCTCCTGTCCTTCGCCCATGTCTTCCGCCGGTTCGGAAGAGTTCAGCCGGTTCTATCATCTGGCCAAGCTGACTTTGCGGTAGCCTTGGGAAGGCAACATTGCGCGCCATGACTTAATGGCGGACTCTGCACGGGCATACGCGCCCATCATGCCAGGCGGTTTGCTTTTTTACCCAACCCTCAGTAGGCTGACAGGAACGAACGGCTGGGCGGACAACGCCGAAGCCTTGTATTGATTGCCGGAAGGTTATTATGGTGCCAAGAATCTATTTTTCCAGGATGATGTCGAGACTCAATGCGCTCTTCGGGCGGGGGCAGGTGGTGTCCGTGGGTATCATTCTGTTGGTTGGCCTGGCGCTCAGCGCCGCCATCGTCATTTACCTTTCTTCCACAGCGCCCAATACCATCACTATCGCAAGCGGGCCGCCCGGCAGCATTTTCCAGAAGAATGCCGAGAAATACCAGAAAATCCTGGCAAAGGAGGGCATCACGCTCAAAATAATTCCTTCGGAAGGCTCCATGGACAATTTTAAAAAGTTGTCCAACCCTAAAGTTCATGTCGATGTCGGTTTTGTGCTCGGCGGGGAGGTCAACGGGGCGGACATCGATAATCTGGTGTCGCTGGGAAGCATTTCCTACCAGCCCCTGATGATTTTTTATCGCGGCAAAACCAGAAACCTGTTGTCCGATTTCAAGGGCCAGCGGCTGGACATCGGGCAGGAAGGCAGCGGCACGCATACCCTGGCGCTTGCGCTCCTTAAAGCCAATGGCATTGAACAGAAAGACGGCGCCATTTTTGTCGACACGCTCTCCGGCGACCCGCTGCATGCGTTGCGCGAGAATCGCATCGATGCCATTTTTCTGATGGGCGATTCCACTTCCACGGATTTGATGCGCGAGCTGCTGCACACGCCCGACGTCCACCTGTTTAATTTTACCCAGGCAGACGGCTACGCGCGGCGCATCAGCTATCTGAATAAATTGGAGCTGCCCAGGGGCTCGCTCGATTTCGGCAAAGACATCCCCGCAGAGGACGTATACCTGGTCGGCCCTACAGTGGAGCTGATTGCAAGGAGCAATCTGCATCCGGCACTCTCCGACCTGCTTCTGGAGGCGGCGCGCGAAGTGCACGGAACGCCCGGCCTGTTGAAGAAGCGCGGCGAATTCCCGGCGCCGCTTGAGCACGAATTCCCCATCAGCCCGGATGCCAGCCGCTATTATGTATCGGGCAAGAGTTTCCTCTACCGCACCTTCCCATATGGAGTTGCGAGCCTCATTGCGCGCGCACTCGCGGTGATCGTGCCGGTTGCGCTGCTGCTGATACCCGCGCTCAGGCTCACCCCGGCCATCTACCGCTGGCGGATTGAATCGCGCATCAACCGCTGGTATCGGGCATTGCTGGAACTCGAACGCGAGGCTTTCCAGCCATCGGCCGATCACGAAAGGCACCAGGACCTTCAGCGGCGCCTGGATCACATCGAAAATGCCGTAAACAAAATCGTCGTGCCCGCTGCTTTCGGCAATCTGTTCTATGGGCTGCGCGAGCATATAGGCTTCGTTCGGGAAAGATTGCTGGCCCGGTACTCAATTTCGCCTTCGGAACCGAATCAGCAGACAACCGGCCACAATTAGGTCTTTCATCGGCCTGGTCGGCGCTGTCCGCATACGGCAAGGCCACCCGGCCAGCCTTGAGCCACCCGCGCCCGTACCCCCTTCAACACTAAACCCCTTGACGTAACGGCATTTTTCTATATAATCCTGCCTCCCTAAAACCTTGCTCTACCGTTACGCATGACGGGGGGCTTTATCCATAAGGAGAACACATGCGACACTACGAGATCGTATTTATCGTACATCCCGACCAGAGCGAGCAAGTGCCCGCCATGGTCGAGCGGTACCGCACACTGGTTACGTCCAAGAAGGGCGTGATTCACCGCCTGGAAGACTGGGGCCGCCGCCAGATGGCTTACCCCATCCAGAAAGTGCACAAGGCGCATTACGTGCTGATGAACATCGAGTGCGACCAGGAGACCCTGGACGAACTGGAGCACGCTTTCCGCTTCAACGATGCGGTTCTGCGCCACCTCACCATCAAGACCAAGGCTGCTGTCGTTGTGCCTTCGGCGATGATGAAGGAAGAGAAGTCGCGCTCGTTTAACAGCGAAAGTGCGCCTGAGCAGGCGCAGGACGCACCGGTGGAATCTGCCGAGGCGTAAGCGGGCCGAGGCGTGAGCGGTGCGGGTTGCAACCGGCTTTTGATTGCCGGGCAACTCATTGAGCTGGACGCGATGCGCTACACCCCGGCGGGGATAGCGCGGATCGAAATGAAAATCCGCCACGCTTCAATGCAGCAGGAAGCGGGCGCCGAGCGGCAGGTGCAGTGCGAGATTACCGCGCTGGCCCTGGGCGAGGCGGCACAGCAGGCGGCCCGGTTGCAGACCGGGCGGCAGGTGAAGGCGATAGGTTTTCTGGCCCAGCGGAGTTTGCGCAACACGCAACTGGTGCTTCATATAGAACAAATTAAATTGGAACAGGATTAATATCATGGCTCGTATGACTGGCGGTAAAAAGAAAGACGACAAGAAAAAAGGCCCTTCGCGGCAATTGTTCAAGCGCCGCAAATTCTGCCGCTTTACCGCGGACAAGATTGCGGAAGTGGACTACAAGGACCTGAACATCCTCAAGGAGATGATCTCCGAAAACGGCAAGATCATCCCGGCGCGCATCACCGGCACCAAGACGCGCTACCAGCGCCAACTGGGCACCGCCATCAAGCGCGCGCGCTTCCTGGCTTTGCTGCCATACACCGATTTGCACTAAGGAGCAGGCCATGCAAGTTATTTTGATGGAAAAAGTATTGAACCTCGGCCAACTGGGCGACGTGGTGAATGTTAAGAACGGCTACGCCCGCAACTTCCTGATCCCGCAAGGCATGGCCAAGCGCGCCACCGAAGTCAGCGTGGCCGAATTCGCCGCACGCCGCGCCGAACTGGAAGCTGCCCAAACCGCCAAGCTGGCCGATGCACAAGGCCGCGCCGCCAAGCTCAGCGGTCTCACCGTGAAGATCGCCCAGATGGCTGGCGTGGACGGCAAGCTGTTCGGCTCCGTCACCAACGGCGACATCGTGGCTGCCCTGGCGAAGGCAGGCTACACCGTGGAAAAGTCGCAAGTGCGCATGCCCAACGGCCACCTCAAGCAGATCGGCGAATACCCGATCGACATCGCGCTGAATGTGGACGTGATTGCCAGCATCAACGTATCGGTGATCCCGGAAGCTTAAGTAACTGTAAGTATTGCAGTAATCAAAAAAGGGCTGGGAACAGCCCTTTTTTGTTTCCAAGCAGTAGGAAGGGCTATGCCCGCCGGGGCAAAATGCCGGGCGAAGCCCGGCTTACGGCTACCCGTTGTTTATCCGTGAGTATCCGTGTTAATCCGTGGCTGATCTGTTTTTCTGGAAAATCTTTCCGGGAAAAAGGGCGGCAACATCTCTTTTTTGTGTCCGGGTCTGTAGTAAAATTCTCCTCCGACATTCCGTAATTCCGCCATGCAAACCCTGACTCTCCATCCCGCCGATGCCCAGCTTGAAGCCATCAAGCTCCCGCCGCATTCGGTGGAGGCCGAGCAATCGGTGCTGGGCGGCATGCTGCTCGATTCCACCGCCTGGGACAAGGTCGCCGACCTGATCTCGGAACGGGATTTCTACCGCAACGAACACCGCCTCATCTATCGCCACATCGCGCGCCTGTGCGACATGGCAAAGCCGGTGGACGTCATCACCGTGGCCGAATCGCTGGAAGGCAACAACGAGCTGGATAAGGCAGGCGGCCTGGCCTATCTCGGCTCGCTGGCGCACAACGTGCCTTCCGCCGCCAACATCCGGCGCTACGCCGAAATCGTGCGCGAGCGCGCCATCATGCGCAAGCTGGCCGAAGTGGGCAGCGAAATCGCCACCAGCGCCTTCAATCCCGGCGGGCGCGATGCCGACCAATTGCTGGACGAGGCCGAAAGCAAAGTATTCGAAATCGCCGAAGCGGGCGAGCGCGGACGCGCGGGCTTCGTCCCCATCCCGCCGCTGCTCACCAAAGTGGTGGAACGCATCGAAACCCTGTACGGGCGCGAAGACCAGAGCGATGTCACCGGCACCGCCACCGGCTTCACCGACCTGGACGGCATGACCTCCGGCCTGCAGGCAGGCGACCTCATCATCGTCGCCGGACGCCCCTCCATGGGCAAGACCGCCTTCTCCATCAACATCGCCGAAAACGTGGCGCTGGAGGCAAACAAACCCGTGGCGATCTTCTCCATGGAAATGGGCGGCACCCAGCTCGCCATGCGCATGATCGGCTCCGTGGGGCGGCTCAACCAGCACAACCTGCGCACCGGACGCCTGCAGGACGAAGACTGGTCGCGCATGACCCACGCGCTGGGGCGGCTGAACGAAGCGCCCATCTTCATCGACGAAACCGCCGGCCTCAACTCCCTCGAACTGCGCTCGCGCGCGCGCCGCCTGCACCGGCAGAACGGCGGGCTGGGCCTGATCGTGGTGGACTACCTGCAACTGATGACCGGCAACTCCAACAAGGCGAGCGAAAACCGCGCCACCGAAATCTCCGAAATCTCGCGCTCTCTCAAGGCGCTGGCCAAGGAACTGCACGTCCCCGTGATCGCCCTCTCCCAGCTCAACCGCAGCCTGGAACAGCGCCCCAACAAACGCCCCGTCATGTCCGACCTGCGCGAATCCGGCGCCATCGAACAGGACGCCGACCTCATTCTCTTCATCTACCGCGACGAAGTCTACAACCCCGACACCCCCGACAAGGGCAAGGCCGAGATCATCATCGGCAAACAGCGTAACGGCCCAATCGGCAAGGTCGAACTGACGTTCAGGGGTGAGTACACCAGATTCGAGAACTACGCCTCAGGCTCCTACTGAGCCGAGTTGCCACACCTGTAGGTGCGAATTCATTCGCACAGGTTTTTCCGCGTGGGCCTGTGTCCGCAATATAGTCCGCGTGCGAACACCCACAGGGTGCAAGAACCTCTTCGAGGTGAATTCGCACCTACGGGAGCGGCAGTGCACGTTGAGCCCCACCTGCGCAATGCACTTCGTTTATTGACGGTATGCGCCTTACGCGAGTTGAGCCAAGGGGGATATTCACCTGTAGGTGCGAAATCATTCGCACAGGTTTTTCCCCGCAAGCCTGTGTCCGCAATATAGCCCGCGTGCGAATGAATTCGCACCTACAGGAGCGGCTGCGCATAGGGCCGATGCCCCCTTGTGGGGCGTTCCACCCAGACTCCTTCCCCCTGTCGGGGGGAAGGCTGGGATGGGTGGCAAACCTTGCTGCTTCATGCCTGGATTCTACCCCCACCCTAATCTAACCCTCCCCCTGGTGCGCGGTTGTTGCCGCTTTAGCGGCTTTACAACCACGGCCTACCCCCTGCGGGTGCAAGGGGGAGGGGTGCTGTTCCCCCGCTTGACAACAGAACCATCGTTCTCTAATATGTTAGAACATTCGTTCTGGGAGCGCCGCCATGTCTGATTTCGAAAGCGAAGTGCAGGAAACCCGTCCCTCCGAGGCCCACGCCCGGGACGCGGAGTATCTTTCCAAGCTGCAGGACTATTACGCCGAGTGGAAGAGCATTCCCTCTTATTCCTCGCTGTGCGGGATACTGGGCATTGCCTCCAAATCCTGGGTGAAGGCCGTGCTGGATAGGCTCGCCAAGGCGAACTTTGTCGAGCGCACGCCGGAGGGGGTGTGGGTGCCCACGCGCCAGTTCTTCGCGCGCCCGCTGGCGGAATCCTCGGTGCAGGCGGGCATGCCGCTGTCTGTCACGGCTACCCAGGGCGATTATTACCTGATCGACGAGATGCTCGTCACCACGCCTTCGCTCACCACCATGATCCCGGTGAAGGGCGATTCCATGATCAACGCGGGCATACACGATGGCGACGTGGCCATCGTGGAAAAGCGCCACCTCGCCAAGGAGGGCGACATCGTGGTCGCGATAGTGGATGGTGATTTCACCCTCAAGACCCTGGGCCGCGAACGCGGCAAGTATGTACTGCTGCCCGCCAACCCGGCCTTCCCCATCATCCGCCCGCAAGGCACGCTGGAGATTTTCGGGGTGCTGGTGGGGCTGGTGCGCAAGTATCAAAGGTAATGCGCGCGGGGGTTTGACTAGCGCATAATAATGCGTATGATTATGCGCATATAATTCACGCAAGCCAATCTGCCATGCGCACCCTATACGACCCAGCCGCCCGGAAGGGCCGCATTTCGCTCTCCATCAACCAGGATCTGCTGGATCGCCTGGAGCCTTACAAGAACCAAGTCAATCTTTCGGCGCAGGCCGAGCTGTTGTTCGCCGGCATGCTCGAGGCGCTGGAAAACCGCGCATGGGCGGAGCGCAATGCCCAAGCGCTCGCCGCACACGGGGCGGACATCGCAAGGACTGGATTGGCGGGCGCCGAGTTTGACCGGATATGAGCCTTGGCGCAGTTTGACATCTACCGCAATCCCGGAAAAAAACAGGACGAAATACCGTTCCTCGTCTCAGTCCAGAACGACCACATCACCAGCAAGACCGGGGCGACCGTAGTCATTCCCCTGCGGGCAAATGCGCAGCCCGTGGAAATCATGGCTCCGCTGGTCGAGGTGCCGGGGCAGGGCCGCTTCGTCATGTCCACCGATGAAATTTTCGCGATGGACACTGCCCGGCTCAAGGCAAAAGTAGCCGTGCTGGGCGCGGAAGACCGTGCCAAAATCAAACTGGCGGTGGACAAGGTGATCGGGGAATATTGAGGAATTGCCGTTCTCCGCAGTTGGCCGCGTGCAAAACGTGGTTTTGTGCGAAAATAAGTTTTTAAGGCGCAAGGCACCCGGTAAGTCCGGCTGTCGCCGCACATTCGGGGAAGTTGGAAGAATAATGGATCCGCAGGAACAGCCGAAGTTTATCGGCAAGTATGAGATAGTCACCAAGCTCGGGCTGGGAGCGACCAGCACGGTCTACCTGGCCTATGATCCTTTCGCCGGCCGCATGGTGGCGATCAAGGTGATGAAGCCGGAAATCCTGAAAGATACCAAGACCGGCCCCATCCACCGCAAGCAACTGCTCAACGAGGCTTCGCTCGCGGGCAAGCTTTCGCACCCGCACATCATCCAGATTTACGATGCCGTGGTCGAGGGCGAGGACTGTTATGTCGTGATGGAATTCGTGAGCGGCGGCACGCTGGAGAAATACACCGAGCCGGGCAACCTGCTGCCGATGTCGCGCGTGATCGAGCACATGTTCAAGTGCTGCCGGGCGCTGAATTATGCGCAGTTCAACGGCGTGATCCACCGCGACATCAAGCCCGCCAACATGCTGCTGACCGAGGAAGGCGAGATCAAGATCTCCGACATGGGCGCGGCCATCGTATTGACCAATGCCGACCAGACCCAGATCAACGACATCGGCTCGCCGGTCTATATGTCGCCGGAGCAGATCGGCGGCGAATTGCTCACCCACCAGACCGACATTTATTCGCTGGGCGTGGTGATGTACAGCCTGCTCACCGGGCGGCTGCCCTACACCGCGAAAAACCTGACCGGGCTGTTTTACCAGATACTGAACGCGCAATATCCCACCCCGCGCAGCCTGCGCCCGGAAATTCCGGAGGCGCTGGAACAAATCGTGCTGCGCGCGATGCAGAAGAGCAAGGCCGACCGCTATCAGGACTGGAAGGAATTCGGCAACGACCTGGCCGCGGTGGGGCACATTGCCGGGGTGTCGCATGAAGGGGAAGGGCAGGGCGATGCGGAAAAATTCACCGTGCTGCGCGAAATGGAAATGTTCAAGGAATTCACCGACACCGAACTGTGGGAAATCCTGCGCATCGGCGAGTGGACGCAGCACCCGGCAAAAACCATCTTGCTGCGCGAAGATGAATTCGGCGACGACTTCTACATCCTGATCGAGGGCACCGTCGGCGTCACCAAGGGCCCGCGCCTGCTCAACGTGATCCAGAAGGGCGATACGTTCGGCGAAATGGCCTACATCAGCGGCAAGGCGATGCCGCGCTCAGCCACCATCACCGCCAATTCCGACGTGACCGTGATGCGCATCTCGCCGCAATTGCTGGTGAAGACATCCGACCATTGCCAGCTCAGCTTCAACATGGCCTTCCTGCGCACCCTGGCCGACAGGCTCAGGCAAGTGGACGACCGCTTCTCCAAAGTGGTGGTGGCAAGCTGAAAAACCGCCTTGCGGCGGGATCGGGAAACGGAATGGTTAGCACGCCGCTTATTCAGCCAGGAAAACAATTTAGCCACGGATGAACACGGATTTACACGGAAGAACGGCAGGTTATAAAACTTGCCCGTGCCGTTTGGCCTCATGATGTCTGCGGCCAACACCGTGCTTTATCGGTGTTAATCCGTGTCAATCCGTGGCGAATAAAGGTTTTCAGGTTTATGGCAGGACGGTCGGCCCGTTCAGATCAAAGCGTCTGGTCCTTGGTGCTTTTGGTCTTGGCGTTGTCCATGGCGGCTGAAGCCTTGGCGCGCATGGCCGCCAGCGCTTCGGCGGAACCATCCACCTCGAACCTCACCACCTTGAACTGGTCGGCCTGCAGCGGCACGGCAAAGCCGATCCGGCTGGCGTTTTTCACCAGGTTGGATACCGCATCGAAGTCGGTGAATACATAAGTGTATTTCACGTCGTTGCCGGTTTTGCTCGAGCCCTGGCACACCAGCTTGAGCGGAATCGCGCCGCCGTCTGCATTGGCCAGCACCGGGTATTGGTGGCCCTTTTCGCACTGCGTGCTGGCGCCAAGCAGCCACAGGCACGAACCCTCTTCCGGGTAGCAATATTGGCCGAACAGCGCGCCGCTGTCGTTGAAAGTCACCGCATACATCATCGCCGGGTCATCGGTCACCACCGTCCATTTGCCGTTATCCTCGGCCCGGGCCAGCGAACTTGCGCCCAGCGCAATGAAGAAAAACACCGACAGCAGAATTTTTATCATTATCATCCCCTGCTTTGTGTAAATGCATATAAGCCAATGAAATATCCGGCACGTTTTGGGTATTCTACTGCGGCGAGGGAAGGATGGCTACGGCGGAACATTTTGACGCCGCAACCTTGCAGAAACAGAAATGGGCCGCAGCCCGCGTAAGGCGGAACGCTTGCGGTTCCGCCGGATGGTTTCAAAAATGTCGGAACACCCCTGCGGGGTTTCCGCCCTGCGGTACTGTAATTATTGGTGGCATTGCGGCTTATATTGCGTGGCAGCAGTCGCAAACAAACAAGGAAAAGCTTAGGTTCGACTTGTATCAAACAAGCCCGGATGAAATGCAATGGAATCCGGGATGGTTTCATCCTGCAATCCTTCCCAGATTCCGCCTTGCTGCATCCGAGCTACGCTCGCTCAGTGCATTCAACGTATGCCGTCAGCAAATCGGCTCTTCGCCATTGCAAATCGGCTCTTCGCCATTGTTAGGCTGGCCGTGCTTACCGGGTCCCCAGCCCCGGAGGAACTCGATCGGTCATCCTTGTTTGGCCACCTCCACACCGTAATATCCGTAATGAAGGTGTCGGCAGCCTGTTCGCCTTTGTATACCTACAGCCCGCGTAAGGCGGAACGCTTGCGGTTCCGCCGGATGGTTTCAAAAATGGCGGAACACCCCTGCGGGGTTTCCGCCCTACGGCACTCGAAAGAGAATATTATTCATGCCAATTGCGCCGCCTTAATCTTCTTCTCTCCACGCTGTTTATTTTTTCTTCCGACCTTCTTCTTTGCCACGGTTTTCCCCATCCTCCCGGTCATGAGGAACAGTAACCGTGGCTGAAGCAAAAGCTTTGTTTCCCGAGCCATCTGTGGCGGAATAAGTCACGGTGTAAATCCGCCCAGACTTGTTCTTGCCCTCACGCTCGGCCTTGAGTTGGAACTGCCTGACATCAACACCGAAAGCCGCCTTGATGTCATCCTTATCCAGTACCTCGTTTGCAGTGATGGATTCGAGTTTGATTTCAGGCTGGGGGTCGTAGTCGTCTTTCACTGTGATATTGGCTGTAACGGGAACCATCTTCTCGTTGGGTGGCCAGAGGGTGGTGGGTGTCAACGTGACAGACAGAGTGGGCGGAGTGATGTCGCCTTTTACCATTTGCACTGTGACTTCATCATCCCCATAAAACAAATATGCATGACCTTGCACGTATGCATAATCCGGTTTGGGCAGGGTTACGGAAAATTGATTCCAGCTTGCGCCCGGTGGCATTACGTTGGGCGGGTTTTGCGCGATGGGAATTTCCGGCTCTTTAGCCCCTGGCCACATGCTTCTGTAATGAGCGGCCTCTACCCATCTGAGCGAAAAAGTGGCACTTTCTTCGGGAAAGGCCAGATAAACCCCCCATCCTACTGGGCTTTGTGAGACGCCGGGCGGCAACCAGAGCGATGTGCCTCCGGGATAATATGGCCCCTCAGTCAATTCTGCGGCACCATCGGTTGTGTCTGTGGGGGGGTAAAAACCAATGGAAAAATCATCTATGGGATGATTCCCCATATTTTCAACTTGGTATTTGTATATCGCCTGTCCGCCACGATGCAAACCCCATGCTGTCACTTTTGCCGGGGGAGTTGTTTGGGCAAATGCATTTGCCCCCAACAATAAATAGAAGAGTGCAGTTGCAATCACGCCCAATAGTTTTATATTTTTCATTGCAGCTCCTTAATGTGGACAAATACGTGGTTGATAGTGTACAGGATCATTTCTCGATGGATTTGGCAAGTGAATCATCGGCCTGTACATGTTACATTGGCACGCTATGGCATCGGCACTATCAAGAGCATTATCAGGTACGTTAGAAATATCTACCGCATTCCCCGCAGGATTACCTTGGGCATCCACATGAGAGTGATTGGATGTGACGCCCGGTCTGCGGGCAAAATGACTATGCTTAATATATTCCTCGCGAATTGCCCTCTTGGTTTCTGCGCATTCAGGGGCGTTATTGTTTTTGATCAATTGCCATTTGTCGTAGACTTCAAGAATATGGGTTTGATAGGCGGTGGGTCTATACCCGGAGGTGGCTTGGGGTGTTTTGTAGCAGTTCAATGCTGCCACCTTTTGTTGGATACATGCAAGTCCAGCTTGGGTTTCCGGAGTTAAATGCAGTAGGTCTGGCCTTGTAGCGCTATATGTACCATTTTCATACAGCAGGGCAACTGGGTCGGTAATTTCAGCCACCTTTGTAGTAACGAGGCAGGTATTCTGAGGCACGCATCTTGTTGTAGTGGAATCTGGACGAAAATTGGTATTACACGTACAAGACATGCCGTAATAGGAGGTATTCAGCGAATTAACCGGGCAACCCAAATTTGGCGGGAAACTGCCCAAATATGCATTTAATAAATTGGAAGGTGGCGCAATATCGCCATAGCAAGAAAGTACATGGGTAATGGGGTCTACGGGGTAGGATTTAAGCGTATAGGAAGCGCCATTCACAGCCGAGGCATCTCTAAGATAACCGCCACAAAATGCCATCGGATCGCTGGATGTAAACCCCCAGGCGTCAGTCCAGCTAACAGTGGTCTGAACCGTTCCGGAAGCCTGGGCAGGGTAAGCAGTTGTTATCATCGAAATAATGATGACCAGAAAATAGAAGGCAAGCGATCTTAACAGTAAAACAGGACTAACAACTTTCGCTGTATCCTGCACTCGTGCATCCGTCCTCATACTGCCCCCTTTATTGAGTCATCATCCTGTTGCCTGGACTGCCACCAGCGCTTTCAAAATAATTGCAGGCGCAATTAAACCCGCGAGCGACAATAACACATAGAATCCAGAGGGGTAACTATCAGAACTGATAGGTATTTATGCTATCCGCATTTTATTTATAAAATGATGAAATAAGACCCCTCCAAATCGCTTCTGGAGCGTTTGGAGGCTAATTCCTTTCTGCTAAGAAATCTCAGATTAAGTTCTCCGCCCGTGGTGAGCCCTTCGGCAAGCTCAGAACAGGCTTGTCGAACCATAAATGGAGTTGGATTTTCCTGTGCCATGTTCCCATCAAGGGCACTGGTTAATCGTTCAGTTTCACGCGGCCCAGCCTTAACGCATTGGTAATCACCGACACCGAGCTGAAGCTCATCGCCGCCGCCGCGATGATGGGCGAGAGCAGCAGGCCGAAGAAGGGGTAGAGCACGCCCGCCGCTACCGGCACGCCCAGGCTGTTGTAGACGAAGGCGAAGAACAGGTTCTGGCGGATATTTCGCATCGTCGCGCGCGAAAGGCGCACGGCGCGCACGATGCCGTTGAGGTCGCCCTTCACCAGCGTGATGCCCGCGCTTTCCATCGCTACGTCGGTGCCCGTGCCCATGGCGATGCCCACTTGCGCCTGCGCCAGGGCGGGCGCATCGTTGATGCCGTCGCCCGCCATCGCCACGAAGCGGCCCTGCGCTTGCAGTTGTTTGATGATGTTCGCCTTCTGTTCCGGCAGCACCTCGGCTTCCACGCGGTCTATGCCGAGCGTGCGTGCCACAGCCTCCGCCGTGGCGCGGTTGTCCCCGGTGAGCATGATGACCTGTATCCCCTGCGCGTGCAGGGCGCGTATTGCATCGGGCGTGGAAGCCTTCACCGGGTCGGCCACGCCGATCATCCCCGCCGCCTTGCCGTCCACCGCAAGCAGCATCACGGTCTGGCCCGCCAGGTGCAATGCACCGGCGAGCTCCGGCAGGCCGTTCGGGTCCAATCCCAAAGCTTCGAACAGTTTGAGATTGCCCAGCGCGACCTTGCGGCCCTCTACCATTCCAGTCACGCCCTTGCCTGTGATCGAGCGGAACTCGCCGACCGCTGCCAAGGTGATATTTTTTTCCTGCGCGCCCTTCACGATGGCCGCGGCCAGCGGATGTTCGCTGGCGCGCTCCAAGCTGGCGGCAAGCCGCAGCACCTCGTTTTCATTCAGGCCGGCAAAAGCCTGCACCGACATCAACCGGGGGCGGCCCTCGGTCAGCGTGCCGGTCTTGTCCACCACCAGCGTATCCACCTTTTCCATGCTTTCCAGCGCCTCGGCATTTTTTATCAACACGCCCCCCAGCGCCCCGCGCCCGGTGCCCACCATGATGGACATCGGCGTGGCCAGCCCGAGTGCGCACGGGCAGGCGATGATGAGCACCGCCACCGCGTTGACGATGGCATGCGCCAGCCTGGGCTCCGGCCCCCAGATGCCCCATGCCGCCAGCGTGGCCAGCGCGGCTAGTATCACGGCGGGGACGAAATAGCCCGCGGTCACGTCCGCCAGCCGCTGGATGGGCGCGCGCGAACGCTGCGCCTCGCTCACCATGTGCACGATCTGCGCCAGCAGCGTATCCGCGCCCACGCGCTCGGCGCGCATCAACAGGCTGCCGGTGCCGTTCACCGTCGCGCCGATCAGCCGCGCGCCCGCAGTTTTTTCCACCGGGATGGATTCGCCGGTGACCATGGATTCATCGAGCGCGCTGGTGCCTTCCAGCACAACGCCATCCACCGGCACCTTCTCGCCGGGGCGCACGCGCAGCCTGTCGCCGGGCTGCACCCGGGCCAGTTGTATATCTTCCTCGTTGCCATCGGCCAGCACGATGCGCGCGGTCTTGGGGGCCAAGCCCAGCAATAACTTGATCGCCGCGCTGGTCTTGCTCCTCGCGCGCAGCTCCATCACCTGCCCCAGCAGCACCAGGGCTGTTATCACCGCCGCCGCCTCGAAATATACCGGCACCGTGCCCATCATGCTGCGCATGGCGGGCGGAAAGATGCCCGGCAGCAGCATCGCCACCAGGCTGTATATAAAGGCCGTGCCCACGCCGAGTGCGATCAGGCTGAACATGTTGAGATGGCGGTTGACCAATGACGCCCAGCCGCGCTGGAAAATCGGCCACCCGCCCCACAGCACCACGGGCACGGCAAGCGCAAACTCGATCCATTGCAGCAGGGTCATGGAGACGGACGCGGGAATCGCATGCGGCAGCAGGTCGGATGTCATCGCCAGCAAAAACACCGGCAACGCCAGCGCCGTGCTGAACCAGAAGCGGCGCGACATGTCGCGCAATTCAGAGTTATCCTCCAATTGCACCTCGCGCGGCTCCAGCGCCATGCCGCAGATCGGGCACGCACCCGGCTCGCTACGCACCACTTCCGGGTGCATCGGGCAGGTGTATTCCACGGCGCCCGGCACGGGCGGCGTCTCCGGCTCCAGCGCCATGCCGCACTTGGGACAGATGCCTGGCTTAGGCTGGCGTATCTCCGGGTCCATCGGGCAGGTGTACATCACGCCTTTCGGCGCTGGCTTCTGCTCCTGCGCCGGTTGGGGATGGAGGTATTTTTTCGGGCCGGCCCGGAACTTGACCAGGCACTTGGGATTGCAGAAATGGTATTCCACGCCGTGATATTCGCAGTGATGCGGTCCATCCGGTTTTACCGTCATGCCGCAGACAGGGTCTTTGAAAGTGCCTGTATCCGCAAGGGAGGCAGGTTGAGATGATTCAAGTGGATGGTCAGTCATATTGGCCTTACTTCTGTATTTTTTTAGTTTACGCCTCTCGATAGGGATGGCGCAATCGTGCCTCTCAACAGCATGCCGGCTTGCCGCCCAGTTGGACGGGCGGGCAGGGCACAGAGCCGTAAGAACAGTAAACGCAGCAGTCGCCGGGCTTGGGCCGCAACAGCGCATGGCAGTTGGCGCACTCGTAAAACCACTGGCACGCATCGGTGGGCATGGTCTCAAGCTTCGCGTACCCGCAATGCGGGCAGGTGAGGGTGGATTCGAGTATGGGAGCTGCGGTCAATTTATTCACTCTGTACGTTTTAACTTTGAAAAAGCAGATTAGCCACGGATTAACACGGATGTTCACGGATGATGACTCAGGTCAATCCGCGCAGGGAAATATCACATGGATGGAATCGGCAGCGCGCCGATCTTATCCGTGACCATCCGTGTCAATCCGTGGCTAATGGCAGTTTTTCTGTTTTAAGCAGTTTATCACCTCACCCGCGCAAGTCCGCGCGTTCACCTCAATGCGGGAGAACTCCAAACGAGGGCTCCATGGACTTGAGGCGGGTCATATTGCGCAGCGCCTCGCGCTCGGCCATGAATGCCTCGACCGCCCGTGGATCGAATTGCGTGCCCGACATGCGCAGGATTTCCCGCTGCGCCGTTTCGAACGGCAGGCCACGGCGATAGGGCCGGTCGAAGGTCATGGCGTCCAGCGTGTCTATCACCGCGAACAGCCGTGCCCACAGCGAGATTTGCTCCCCGCGCAACCCGTCAGGGTAACCCGTGCCGTCGAACATTTCCTCATGGTGCAGCACGATCTCCGCCGCGGTCGCAAAGTAGGGCAGGCTGGAAAGAATGCGGTGGCCGATGACAGGGTGGGTGCGCATGATTTTCCATTCCTCTTCGGTGAGCGAGCCATGCTTGAGCAAAATGGCGTCCGGGATGCCGATCTTGCCGAGGTCATGCATCAGCGCGCCCCAGTAAACCTGGTGCAGCAGATCGTCGTCCTGGGTGAAGCGCCGCGCCAGCACCAGCGTATGGCAGGCCACGCGCTTGGAGTGCAGGCCGGTTTCATGCTCGCGCGCATCCAGCGCCTCGGTCAGCGCCTCGGCCAGGGCCAGGTAAACATTGGCTCCGACGATCTGGTATTCATGGCGCTTGAGCACGCATGCCTCGCAATGGTAGCCGTCCTCTTCCAGGATATATTGCAGACCGGCAAGCGGCGTGCCGCACACGCCGCACACCGGGCCATTGTGCCGGTGCGCGCCCTCATGGTGGCGGGGGTGGGATGCTTCGGGTGGATGGTTCATGGTAGCCTCCGTCAGCGTTTTTGAATAGTTTACGCTTCTGGCGGGCGGGCGCAATAAGGTAAAGAACTCCGTTGCCGTCATTCCCGCGCAGGCGGGAATCCAGTTGATTAAACATTATCCCGCGAAGCGGGACGGCATAGCGGTCTTGTCCGCTTCGCGGGATGTTTGTTTTTGCTGGATTCCCGCCTGCGCGGGAATGACGTGCCGGTTTTGTAGGGCGGGCTTCGACCGCCGCTAAATAGGGATGTCGGGCGGAGCCCGACCCACTACTACTGCCGTCATT
>JBGPSQ010000010.1:0-27802 GCA_041490205.1 Gallionellaceae bacterium | reverse complement strand
GATGAGATAGGCAATCATGGCTGGGCGCTATTGTAAGGGCAAATGGCCGGGGACGGACGTCGGGAGTAGAATGTGGTAGCGTCTGCTAGGAGGGATTGGGGTAGACTGAATTTAATAGTCCTATAAACAACCATTCGACATGGCGTTAGGATTTGTGACTTACGTAAGCAACGAACCAAACTCCCGTTATGCCTTCACATCAAATTAACCATTACGTTCCCGCATCATATTACAAACCGTGGTGCGGCATCGGCGGGAAGATGTTCTATTACACCATCAGGAATGAAAGGTTCATATCTGGCGATACAACGCCAGGAAGCGCATCACGGGAACATTTGCTATACGCGCTTCATGGTGCGCCCGATCAGGTTGTAACCGATCTTGAGAGAAATTATTTCACCCCTCACATAGATGAACCAGGTGCCATAATTATTAAATCCATAATAAAAAACGGAGTTGAAAGCCTTTCTGATTCTCAGCGTCACTTGTGGACGCGATATGTAATGGCTCTACACACTAGGCACCCAGGCGCGGTCGAGCAACTTCGCGAGGCTGGTCAAAACCTCACTATCGAAAGCCTTAGCAATGATGAAGAATATGCTGCACTCAGAACAGAAGGAATGCCAGAATCGTTACTCGGATTCGTCAATCCGTGGTTAGTGAACAATTTTGGCATGCTTACTATGCCGGCAATTATTGACCATGAGCCCACACACAACGCAATTATGGCAATGGATTGGTGGCTCATGAAATTTCAATACACCACGAATGACTTCATAACTGGGGATCGACCATTGATCTGGATGGAAGGAGCTGACAAACCGAATTTTCACTTCGTTTTGCCCTTGACTCCTAGGCTTTGTTTTTTTGCAGCAAAGAACGCTAGGAAAAAAGCATTAATACTCGCTACAAATAAGTCGCTTCTATTACGCCAGATTAATGTGGCAATCATTGGACAATCGGAATACGTGTATGCGTCCCATCCAGGCCATGAAAGATTCGTGAAATCCCATCTTGGCAGACCTACTGAACTACGGGAGGAAAGACATAAGGGCGTAGCCCGACCTACGAAAACACGGTTATGGAGACTCACGTAAAATGATCGACCCCGCATGGGCGCACGAGTTCGCGCAGGAATGGATTGCAGCGTGGAATTCCCATGACCTCGAACGCATCCTGTCGCATTACACGGATGACTTTGAAATGGCGTCTCCCTTGATCGTCGAGCGCATGGGTGAGCCTTCCGGAAAGCTGAAGGGCAAGGAGCAGGTCAGGCCCTATTGGCAAAAAGGTCTCGCCGCCGTGCCGCCGCTGCAATTTGAACTGCTCGGCGTTTTCTCCGGGGTGGACAGTATTGCGATCCATTACCGCAGCGTCGGGCGCAAGATGGCCTGCGAAGTGCTGTTTTTCAATGCGCAAGGTTTGGCGACACGGGGCGTCGCCCATTATGGCGGTGCGGTGGCTTAATGCCGCCAGTTCCATTCAGGCAGTTTCAGCAAAAGGAACGGTGAGGTGAAATACCGCGCCCGGCCCCTCGTTGGGGGCGGCGTACAGTTGCCCGCCGTTCATCTCGATCAGCGAGCGGCTGATGGAAAGCCCCATGCCGAAGCCGTCGCTCTTGGTGGTATAAAACGGCTCGAACAGGTGACCGGCGATTTCGCCAGCCAGCCCTGGCCCGTTGTCCCGCACCGTCACCTCGGCGAAATCCCCGTCCCCCGTCTTGCCCACCTTGATGGTGATCGCGGGCATGGGCCCGCCAGGCTGGCGCCTGGCCGCCTCTATGCCGTTGCGCAACAGGTTGAACAGCGCCTTGTGCACGTGGGTGCGGTTGGCGCGCACCGGGGGCAGTTGTTCGTCCACCCGGATCACGGACTGGAACAGCAATTCGTGCTCCTGCCTGGCATCTTCGATGATGAGCGCGATTTCCCTGACCATGTCGAAATCCTCGAGGGGAAATTCATTCGAATGCAGGAAATCGAATAGTTCGCGGATGGAGTGCCCGGCGCGGTGCGCCTGCCGCTCGCTGCCCTCGATGGCCACGCGGATTTCGTCGTAATCCGGCTTGTCCGATTTCATCATGAGCAGCGCCGCCTTGCTGTAGGAGGCGATGGCCAGCAACGGCTGGTTCAGTTCGTGCGCGATGGCCGAGGCGGTCTGGGCGGCGACATGCAGGGTTTGCAATTCATCCATCACCATCCGGCGCTCGCGTATCTCCCGGCCCCGGTTTTTCCGCTCGGTGATGTCTTCATGCACCGACAGCCCGATCTTGCCGTATTCCGGATGGTCGAATACGGAAATGCTGGTCTGGCACCAGAAGATGCTGCCATCCTTCCGGCAGTTGCGCACCTCGCCGGTCCAGCCGCCTTTTTTCTGGAGCGCTTCGTTTATTTCGTCCGACACTTCTTGCGGGTCTCTGGGCCCGGGCGCATTGATGACGCTCACGTGCTTGCCGATGAGTTCGCCTGAACCGTAGCCGAACATGTGCTCGAACCTGGGGTTTGCGTAAACTATCGTCTCCTGGTCGAGGCGCACCAGGAACACGCCTTCCGACAGGTTGTTCAGTATTTCGCCGTGGAAGCGTGCCATGCCCTCGGCCTTCTTGCGCTCGGTGATGTCGCGGTTGATGGCCTGGTAAAATTTCCCCCCGGCAATATCGATGCGCCGCACGCTGGTTTCAACCGGGAACTTATCCCCATTGCGCCGCATATGCACTGACTCGAATACCAGCCCGCCCCCGGCTTCATCCACTTTTTTCAAGCGCTCGGCAACCGGCAGCGACAGGCCGGCTGCCCGCGTGTCGTCCACGCTCATGCCTGAGAATTCCGCGGCGGAATAGCCGTAAGCCTCAAGTGCGCGGTCGTTGAAATCAACGACTTTGCCCGCACCATCCAGCAGCAGGATGATGTCGTTCGAGTATTTGGCGAGATAATCCACGCGCGTTGCAAGCACCTGGCGCTCAATCTGGTGCTCGAATTGCGTTTTCTCTTTCTGCCGCCAATAAAGGACCAGTCCGCCGCCCACACAGACGATAACCACCATCAGGGCCTCTATCCATCTGGCCAAAAGATCGATGGGGGCATAGATTTCCGCCTTGTCTATTTTCGACACCATGGCCCAGGAAGTACCGGGAATCTTTTTCAATGCGCCAACCACCTCAACGCCGCGGTAATCCACCCCTTCTACCAGCCCCTCCTGCCCCATTGCGGCCTTGGTCGCCAGGAATTGCGTGTCGCCAAGCGGGCGGCGCATGGCCAGAGGGACGTTATTGATGTGGCGCAACTTATTCAGGAATACGACCTCGCCGCCCTCGCGGCGCACCAGGACACTCTCGGCGCTTACGCTTGGGGTCGGCCAGCGCTGAATCAGCGGAAAAAGGAAAACCGAAGGATTCATGCGGAAAAGCGCGGCGCCGATGGTGCGCGCCTTGCCGTTTTCAAACACGACCAGCGGCGCCCGAAGCTCGATTTCTACCTGGTTCTGGGGGCCGGAGGAATCCTGATGAATTTCGGAAAACTCGACTTTTCCGGTGCGCATGCTTTCGAGCAAGCCCTTTTTCTCATCCCCTCCCATCGGCATCCCGTCCGGCGGGAAAGACAGGCGTTGCACACCCCGGTTGTCGAACAGGGAAATAGAAGAGTAACTGTAAACATCCTGCAGCGCAGCAAGCCGCTTCGTCAAATTGCCGCTGGTCTTGCCGGGCGGGCAGCCCTGCTGCAACCAGCGATTGAATTCGGCCAGGAACAGCGGATCTTCGCTGAGCGTTTTCGCATCGCCCAGGCGCTCTGCCAGCCAGGCGGCGATCTGGTCCTTTTTCAGTTCCGCAATCCCGCCCAGTTCGTTCTGGGCATCTTGCTTGAGCCCTGCCTTGTAGTGGTTGAAGGCAACCTGGCTCGCCACGACGACGAAGACGGTGAACAGGGTGAAGGCAAGCAGCGGCTTCCACGCACCGGAAGCGCGTTGCAGCCTGACCGGGACGCTCGTGCCGCCTGCCATTACCGGAGCATTAGCCATTTTGCCGTACGCCCTTAGCTGTCCAGCCCGGCATGCTTGGCCGCCAGGCCGCCTATGGCCGACCAATCCAGGTTTGCGCCGCCATGCGCGCCCAGTTCGAGGAAGCGGTCGCGCAGCACGCTGGCGAAGGGCATCGGCACCTGCAATTCCTCCGCCGCCGCCAGCGCCAGGCGCATGTCCTTTTGCCCAAGCGGGGCGGCAAAACCGGCTGGTTCGAATTTGCGGTCGGCGATCATGGCGCCGTAGCTCTTGTAGATGGGGATGTTGAACAGGCTGCTGGTCAGCAGTTCCAGGTATTGATGCCGGTCCACCCCGCCCTTTTCCGCCAGGGCCATGGCCTCGCCCAGCGATTCGATGACGGTGGCGATGAGGAAGTTGCCGGAGAGCTTCACCAGGTTGGCATTTTTGGGAACATCGGACACGATGTAGGTGTGCTGGCCCAGCACATCCAGCAACGGCTGGATTTTTTCGATGAGTTGCCGCTCGCCCGCCGCCACCATGTAGAGCTTGCCCGCCGCAGCCGCTTCCGGCCTGCCGAAGACCGGGACGGCGAGATAGCCCTGCTGTTTCTGGCTGTGGGCCCGCGTAAGCTGTTCCGACATGGCCACGCTCACGGTGCTGCAAGAGACGTGGATCGAGCCTGGCTGTAGATATTCGCGCACCCCGACCGGGCCGAGCACTGCCTCCTCCACCGCACTGTCGTCAGCCAGCATGGTGAAAACCACGTCTGCGGCGCAGGCACCGGCGATGTTGTGCGCGCCTTTCGCGCCCAGCGCGATCAGGGGCTGCATGCGCTCTGCCGAACGGTTATGGACGGTGACGTCATGGCCTGCCTGGCACAGGCGCGCGGCCATGCCTGCGCCCATATGCCCCAGGCCGATAAATCCTATTTTCATGTCAGTGCCTCCCTTGCTTTGCCCGCCCCCAATCCCCATGCCGGGGTATTCACATGCCGGGCGGCGGCTATTATTCCTGCGGCTATATTAAAGCTCATTTATGCGGCATGGCAAAAATATAATTCCTTGCCGGTTGATCGCCCAACATTTCTTCCAGCCGCTGGCAAATGGTACAATTGACGTTTTTCCCCAACTTTAATTCTTCAGAAGGCGCAGTGCGATGAGCTTGAACAAGGTACCCTCCGGAAAAAACCTCCCAGACGATTTCAACGTAATCATCGAAATTCCCATGCACGGGGAACCGGTGAAATACGAGGTGGACAAGGAATCCGGCGCGATTTTCGTCGACCGTTTCATGAACACGGCCATGCACTACCCGTGCAATTACGGCTACATCCCGCATACCCTGTCCGACGACGGCGACCCGGTGGACGTGCTGGTGATCACGCCCGTGCCGCTGAATACCGGCGTGGTGGTGCGCTGCCGCCCGATCGCGGTGCTCAAGATGGAAGACGAATCGGGCATGGATGCCAAGGTGCTGGCCGTGCCGGTGGACAAGCTTTCCACGCTGTACCGCGGGCTGAAAAGCCACACTGAACTGCCGGAGATCGTGCTGAAGCAGATTTCCCATTTCTTCGAGCACTACAAGGACCTGGAACCCAACAAGTGGGTGAAGATCGGCGGCTGGAGCGGCATCGAGGACGCGCGCGCGGAAATCCTGGCCGGCGTCAAAAACTACGAGCAATCGCCGGACAAGCCGCAATTCTGACTGGCGCCGCGGCGGGGCAACAGCCCCGCAGGGATGCCTGTTGTGGCATAATTGCCAGTCTTGGTAGGTGGATGCAATGAGCGCAAAAACGTTATACGACAAACTTTGGGATTCTCACGTGGTGCGGCAGGAAGCCGACGGCACCGCGCTGATCTATATCGACCGCCACTTGGTACACGAAGTGACCAGCCCGCAGGCATTCGAGGGGCTGAAACTGGCGCACCGCAAGCTGTGGCGTGCGCAGTCCATCCTCGCGGTGCCTGACCACAACGTGCCGACCACGCACCGTGCCGCGGGCATCTCCGACCCCATTTCGCGCTTGCAGGTGGAGACGCTGGACGCCAACTGCGCCGAATTCGGCGTGACCGAATTCAAGATGAACGACCTGCGTCAGGGTATCGTGCACGTGATTGGCCCCGAACAGGGCGCGACCCTGCCCGGCATGACGGTGGTGTGCGGCGACTCGCACACCAGCACGCATGGCGCGTTTGGCGCGCTGGCGCACGGCATCGGCACTTCCGAGGTCGAGCATGTGATGGCGACACAATGCCTGGTGGCGAAAAAATCCCGCGCCATGCTGGTGAAGGTGGAGGGCAAGCTGCACCAGGGCGTGACCGCCAAGGACATCGCGCTCGCGGTGGTGGGCAAGATCGGCACGGCGGGCGGCACCGGCTGTGCCATTGAGTTTGCGGGCAGCGCGATCCGCGCGCTTTCCATGGAAGGCCGCATGACCCTGTGCAACATGGCCATCGAGGCGGGCGCGCGCGCCGGCATGGTGGCCGTGGACGACACCACCATCGATTACATCAAGGGCCGCCCGTTCGCGCCACATGGCACACTATGGGACCAAGCCGTGGCTTACTGGCGCACGCTCCATTCGGAAGCGGGCGCCGCGTTCGACGCAGTGGTGGAACTGGACGCAGCACGGATCAGGCCGCAGGTGACCTGGGGCACCTCGCCGGAAATGGTGACGGACATAGACGGGCGCGTACCAGATCCCGCCAAAATCGCGGATGCGGTAAAGCGCCATGACTTGGAGCGCGCGCTGAAATACATGGGCCTGACTGCGAACACCCCCATTGCGGAAATCAGGATAGACAAGGTATTCATCGGCTCCTGCACCAATGGGCGAATCGAGGATTTGCGCGCGGCGGCTGATGTGGCGCGCGGCAAGCATGTTGCTGCCAACGTGAAACTGGCGATGGTGGTGCCGGGCTCGGGCCTGGTGAAGGCGCAGGCCGAAAAGGAAGGCCTGGACAAGATTTTTGTGGCCGCCGGATTTGAGTGGCGCGAACCGGGCTGTTCGATGTGCCTGGCGATGAACGACGACCGCCTGGAGCCGGGAGAGCGTTGCGCCTCCACCTCCAACCGCAACTTCGAAGGCCGCCAGGGGCAAGGCGGACGCACCCACCTGGTGAGCCCGGAAATGGCCGCGGCAGCGGCAATCGCCGGGCATTTTACCGACGTGAGCAAGCGCTGAAAGGAGCAAGCATGAAGAAAATCGCGATTATGCTGGCTGCGCTGGCGATGCTGGCCGGGTGCAACACCATGGAAGGCCTGGGCAAGGACATAAAGAAGGGTGGCGAGACCATCGAGAAGGCCGCCAAGGATAAACAATGAGAAAAATTACCTCAGTGGACGGGTTAGTGATGCCGCTGGATCGGGCCAATGTGGACACCGACGCCATCATCCCCAAGCAATTCCTGAAATCCATCAAGCGCTCGGGTTTCGGCCCCAATCTGTTCGACGAATGGCGCTACCTCGACCACGGCGAACCAGGACAGGACTGCAGCCGGCGCCCGCTCAACCCGGATTTCGTGCTGAACCAGCCGCGCTACAAGGGCGCGCAGGTTTTGCTCGCGCGCGAAAACTTCGGCTGCGGCTCTTCGCGCGAGCATGCGCCATGGGCACTGGAGGATTACGGGTTCCACGCGATCATCGCCCCCAGCTTTGCCGACATCTTTTTCAACAACTGCTTCAAGAACGGCCTGCTGCCGATTTGCCTGGACGCGGCAATCGTTGACCGCCTGTTCAAGGCAGTGGAAGCAGCGCCCGGCTATCGCCTGAGAGTCGACCTGGAACAGCAGGTCATTACCGCGCCGGACGGCGCCGTGTACAAATTCGAAGTGGATGCGCATCGCAAGCACTGCCTGTTGAACGGGCTGGACGACATCGGCCTGACCTTGCAGCATGTGGATGACATCAAGACATTCGAGACGAAGCACCGCGCGGCGCAGCCGTGGTTGTTTAATTGAACCATTAAACCATTCACCACAGAGATACAGAGGCACAGAGAAAACCAACCCATCGACAGACTTGCCGGGAAAAACCAAAGATAAACCCAGGCACGTTGCGTTCTTGAATTTGAAGCTCTCTGAGTCTCTGTGGTGGATTTTAACTTTAGCAAATCGGAAACTCAGACATGAAGATCGCAGTTTTGCCGGGTGACGGCATCGGGCCGGAGATTGTCAAGCAGGCAACCAACGTGCTGGAAGCGCTGCGCAAGGAAGGCCTGAAAATCGAGATGGAATATGCGCACATCGGCGGCGCGGGCTATGACGCAGCGGGCGATCCGCTGCCGGAGGCGACGCTGAAGCTGGCGCAGGAATCAGACGCTATGCTGCTGGGCGCGGTAGGCGGCTACCAGTATGACACCCTGCCCCGCCCGCTGCGCCCCGAGCAGGGCCTGTTGCGCATCCGCAAGGGACTGGGGCTGTTCGCCAACCTGCGGCCCGCAATGGTTTACCCCGAGCTGGTCAACGCCTCCAGCCTGAAGCCGGAACTGGTGTCGGGTCTCGACATCATGATCCTGCGCGAGCTGACCGGCGACATCTATTTCGGCCAGCCGCGCGGCATCCGCACGCTGCCCAGCGGCGAGCGCCAGGGCTTCGACACCATGCATTACAGCGAGTCGGAAATCCGCCGCGTGGCGCACGTGGGGTTCCAGAGTGCGATGAAGCGCAGCAAAAAACTTTGCTCGGTGGACAAGGCCAACGTGCTGGACACCAGCATGTTCTGGCGCGAGATCGTGACGGATGTAGCCAAGGAATACCCTGCGGTCGAGCTTTCTCACATGTACGTGGACAACGCGGCGATGCAACTGGTGCGCGCGCCGAAACAGTTCGACGTCATCCTGACCGGGAACATCTTCGGCGATATATTGTCCGATGAGGCGTCCATGCTCACCGGCTCCATCGGCATGCTGCCCTCGGCCTCGCTGGACGAAAACAACAAGGGGCTGTACGAGCCCTGCCACGGCTCTGCCCCGGACATCGCGGGCAAGAACATCGCCAATCCGCTGGCGACCATCCTGTCGGTGGCGATGATGATGCGCTACACCTTCGCGCGCGAGGACATCGCGCAGCGCATCGAAGGCGCGGTGCGCAAGGTGTTGCAGCAAGGTCTGCGCACCGGCGACATTTACGAAGCCGGGACGCAAAAGGCCGGCACGGATGCGATGGGCGCGGCGGTAGTCGCGGCGCTCTAATTACTGGGTTTTCGTGTAAGGAAGAATGATGCGAGTAGGATTTGTCGGTTGGCGCGGCATGGTGGGCTCGGTGCTCATGCAGCGCATGCGCGCGGAGCGCGATTTCGATTTGATCGAGCCGGTGTTTTTCACCACCTCCAACGTTGGCGGTGGGGCGCCCGCGGAGGCGCGCGGCGCGGCGCTGAAGGATGCGATGAATATCGCGGAACTGAAAGCGATGGACGCCATCGTTTCCTGCCAGGGCGGCGACTACACCACCGAAATTTTCCCCAAGCTGCGCGCAGCAGGCTGGCACGGCTACTGGATAGACGCCGCTTCCACGCTGCGCATGGAGAAGGATGCGGTGATCATCCTGGACCCCGTCAACCTGAATGTCATCAAGGATGCGCTGGCGCAGGGCAAGAAAGACTTCATCGGCGGCAACTGCACCGTGAGCCTGATGCTGATGGCGCTGGGCGGGCTGTTCCAGGCGGATCTGGTGGAGTGGATCACCTCGATGACTTACCAGGCCGCGTCCGGCGCGGGCGCGCAAAACATGCGCGAACTGCTCTCGCAGATGGGTGAGGCGCATCGCGTCGCCAAGACGCTGCTGGACGACCCGGCATCTGCCATCCTCGACATAGACCGCGAAGTGGCGGGGATCCTGCGCGACGAAAAGTTTCCCACCGCCAACTTTGGCGTGCCGCTGGCAGGCAGCCTGATCCCCTGGATAGACAAGGATCTCGGCAACGGCCAGAGCAAGGAAGAGTGGAAAGGCAAGGCCGAGACCAACAAGATACTGGGGCGCGAAGCACGCGCCATCCCGGTGGACGGCCTGTGCGTGCGCATCGGCGCCATGCGCTGCCACAGCCAGGCACTCACCATCAAGCTGAAAAAGGATGTGCCGCTGGATGAAATAGAGTCCATGCTGGCCGCGGCCAACGACTGGGTGAAAGTGGTTCCCAACCGGCGCGAGGACAGCATGCGCGAATTGACGCCCGCTGCAGTGACCGGTTCGTTGACCGTGCCGGTGGGGCGTCTGCGCAAGATGGACATGGGCGGCGAGTATCTCGCTGCATTCACGGTGGGCGATCAATTGCTGTGGGGAGCGGCGGAGCCGTTGCGCCGCATGCTGCGTATATTGATTGCAAACTGATCTTTCCGGGATTACCGGATTGTCGGGCCGGATATTTTGTTTAGAATTAGGCTGCTTGGCGAGTATCATCAAGTTAAAATTCAACTTGCATCCATAACTTCATGATGTTACTCTTTGGAGAATTGGTGCATCCAGGGACGGGGATATGGGTGGTAGCGTGCTGAAAACATATGTAAAAACACTGGCGATCGTCGCCGGATTGGGTTGGGCAGGCGCGGCCTGCGCGGTGGGGTTTGGCAACGCCAACGTGAATTCCGCACTGGGCCAGCCGCTGAAAATCGAGATAGCCGTCACATCGGTGAACGAATCCGACCGGAACGGCATGACCGCACGTTTGGCTTCGCCCGATGCCTTCAAGGCAGCCGGACTGGAATACCCTTACCACCTCTCCAAGCTGAAATTCGACATTGCCGTGCGCAACAGGCAGACCTACATCCTGGTCACCTCCAAAGAGCCTGTGAACGATTCCTTCATCAACATACTGGTGGAACTGAACTGGCCCTCAGGCAAGCTGCTGCGCGAATACACTTTCCTGCTCGATCCGCCCGATTACAAGCCGGATCAATCCAAGCCGGAACCAGTCGCCCCGATAGAACCGGTGGTCGTTGCTACCCCTCCCGTTGAACAACCCGTTCCGGCAGCGGCTTCCTCCCCTGTGCCAACTGAAGTCATTGCACCGGTTGAAGCAGCATCGGCTCCCGTGGAAACGGTGCCGGGCGAAACGGCGGTTGCCACTCCGGTAAGCGCGCCGGAAGCTACGGCTACTGGCATACAGGAAGTCGATCTCCACGCCGCATCGGGTGTACAGCCTTCGCCCGCCGAGACTCAAACAACCGCCGCAACTCAGCCGTCGCCCGCTCCAACCAAGGCCCCCGCCCAGCATGAGACCATCGCCGTGAAGCGCGGCGACACCCTCAGCAAGATTGCAGCGCAAATCCGCGAGCCGGACATGACCCTGGAGCAAATGGTGGTTGCCTTGTACCGTGCGAACGCCAACAAGTTCGACGGCAAGAACATGAACCGCATCCGTACCGGGAAGATACTGACCATTCCGGAATCGGGCGAGTATGAGCAACTGTCGCAGAAAGCGGCAGTGAAAGAAATCCGCATCCAGACCGCCAACTGGCGTGCCTATCGCCAGAAACTGGCCGCAGCCGGGACTACCGCCCCGGAACAGGCCCCGACACAGGCAACCGGCGGCAAAATCAGCACCACTGTGGCCGACAAGACTCCCCAGCCCAAGGAGCCCGCCAATGGCAAGCTGGTGCTTTCCAAGGGCGAAACTCCCGGCGACAAGACTGTAGCAGGCGGCAAGCAAGCCAGCGCAAATGCAGCCAAGGAAGAAGCCATCGCCAAGGAAAAGCAGGCCAAGGAAGAAAAAGAACGCATCGCCATGCTGGAACAGCAAAACAAGGATGCGAAGAAAGCAATCGAACTGAAGGGCGGCGCGCCGGTACCGGCTTCTACCGTCTCCCCCGTGGGCGCATCTCCCGTCCAAGCCGCCAGCGGCGTGCACAAGGCCCAGCCGAAGCCGGCACAGCCCACCGCTCCTGTGGAAGAGAAATCATTCCTGGATGACATCCTGGACATGCCGGAACTCAAAGACCCGGTTTATCTGGGCGGCGCCGCTGGGGTCTTGCTGCTCCTGGTGGGTGGCGGCTTCTACCTGAAGCGCCGCAATGCCAGTGAAGGCGGCGGCAGCCGTAAAAAAAAAAGGTAGGTAAGCAAAAGCTCGCCGAAAAGACCGGCGAGCAAGAAGAACCCGGCGAAAGCGGGATCGGCATGGCAAGTGCCGCTGCCGCCCCGGCAGCGGTCGCAACAGCAGTAGCCGCAGCAGCCGCCACAACAGCAGCAATCGGCGCAAAGATGCAGGCTTCCGCGCCTGCCGATGAAATCGACGTCATCAGCGAAGCCGACCTGTTCCTGAACTACGGACGCGATGCGCAGGCTGAAGACCTGCTGAAAGAAGCGCTCCAGAAAAAACCCGGCAACATCCCCATCCAGCTCAAGCTGCTGTCCATCTACGCCGTGCGCAAGGATGTCAACAAGTTCACGACCATCGCGCGCCAGATAAAGGATACAGGCGACCTGGCGGCCTGGGAACAAACAGCTACGCTGGGCCGCACTGTGGATCCCGGCAACCCGATGTATGGTGAAGCGAGCGCCGCGGCTCCCGCTACGGTACCGGACATACTTTCAGAACCAGGCAAGCAAGGCGTCAAGCCCCTGGACATGGACGTCGGCTTCAACATTCCGATGGACCTCGATGTGACTTCTTCCGCACAGGCAGCCTCGTCCGGCACGGGATCGATGGACTTTGACGTGAGCTCCTACACCGCCGTCCCGGCGATGGACATGGACGTGACCGGCGCCCATCACCCCGAGGCGCTGCTCCCTGATTTTGACGTGACCGGCGGACACATGCCCTCGACGGCACCTGCCATGGACTTCGATGTGACCGGCAGCCATCCAAACGTGGTTGGCGAGACCAGCATGGATTTCGACGTAACCGGCAGCCATCCAAACGTAATTGGCGCCACCGGCATGGATTTCGATGTAACCGGCAGCCATCCAAACGTGTTGGAAGCTTCCGGCATGGATTTCGACGTGACCGGCAGTCATCCCAGCGTGGGTGCAGAATTGCCGGGAGCCAACATGAGCACCGTGGTGCTCGATACCCCCATGGAAATCGGCGCAAGCCCAGCCTCCACCTTTGAGGCACTGGGCGGCGGCATGGACTTCGATTTCAGCAGTTCTTCGACCTCCTCGATCCTGGGGTCCGGAACGGAAACTTCCGGTTCCGGCATGGATTTCGACCTCAGCGCTTCTTCATCGGCTACAGCCCCGGGCACAGGAACGGATACTTCCGGGCTGGACACTTCCGGCCTGGGCATGGATTTCGATCTCAGTGCCTCGTCTACAGAGGCTGCTCCTGCAGCGGCAGTGCCCGCCATGGAACCTTTCTCCGGACTGGGGGGGCTGGATTTCGACATCACCGGCAGCCATGCGCCGGTCGCCCCCGAAGAGCCGGGGGAAAACTTGAGCACCGTGATTCTAAGCGCGCCGATGGACCTCGACATCAGCACGCCCTCGTTTGCAACTCCGGAAACCACTGAAGCTTCCACCGAGCTGGGCGGCCTGGATTTCGACATCTCCGGCAGCCAACCCATGCCCCCTACCCGGGCGCCGGGGGACACCACGAGCACCGTGATCCTGAGTTCGCCGATGGATTTCGACATCAGCGCCCCTTCCCCGGCGGTGAGGCCAGCGGCAGAAGCGCCCGCTCCCGGCATGGGAGGAATGGATTTCGATTTGAGCGCTTCGTCGTCCATGGTCATTCCGGCATCCGGCGGCGCACTGGCCGACCTCGGCGGAATGGATTTCGACATCAGCGCCACGCAAGGCACGAAAACCGAATCCCCCATGGACCTGAGCGGCATCAGCCTGGATGTAGGCGCGGGCGAAGGTTCGGCCGTGACCGATACCGTGGTGTTCCCCGCTTCGGAAACGAAAAAGGATGAAGGCTGGCAGGAAGTCGAGAACAAACTCGACCTGGCCAAGGCATTCCTGACCGGCATGGGCGACGTGGACACCGCGCGCGAACTCCTGGGCGAAGTGCTGAACGAAGGCGATGCCCAGCAGGTGGAAACCGCCCGCTCGCTGATCCAGCAGATTTGATCGCGGGCGGAGCACTTCCCCCGGCGGGCCGAGTGACCCCGCCGGTTTGAGCCTTCTCTGCACACCGCCGAAACAGAATTGGAACTGATCCGCCATGCATAACCCCGACAGGCCCATTACCCCCGACCGGGACATTTCACAGGAACCAGCGTGGCGAGCGGGCGGTATGCCCCACCCCGCCGCGATCATCCTGTTGTGGCTTTTCCTGGCTATCGCATTGCAATCGCTGAATGTGCTCGCCCTGCTCTGCGCAGGCTTCATGCTTACCGCTGTCGCGCTCCGGCTTTCCGCATCGCGCCTCTACACCCTGCTGCGCCGCACCCGCTGGATCATGATCTCCCTGCTGCTGATATACGGCTATGTCACGCCGGGCGAATCGCTGTGGGCACAGGCGGGATCGCTCAGCCCGACACAAGAGGGGCTGTTCGATGGCCTGCTGCAACTTGGCCGCCTGGTTTTTGCCCTCGCGGGGCTTTCCATCGTATTGAGCCTGCTTACCCAACAGCAGCTCATGGGCGGCATTTATGCGTTGGCCCATCCTTTGCGCCATCTGGGCATATCGAGTGAGCGCATCGCAGTGCGCCTGGCGCTGACTTTGCACTATGCCGAATTCGCCATGCTGGATACTGCTGATGGCTGGCGCAACAGCATCGCGCGCATGATCGAGCCGCCGCAAGCCGCACACCACGAGATTGAACTGCATGCCGCCCCCCTCACCCCGCGCGATGGCTTGCTGATTGCCGCGGGCAGCATACTGCTGGCCTTGGTTCTGTTGGGAGAATTCGGGGTGCTGCTGTGAGAGTTGCGCCGGGGTTGTCATGAGAATTGCTTTAGGCGTTGAATACGACGGCAGCCCTTATTCCGGTTGGCAGCGTCAGCCGGATGTCCTCAACATACAGGACACATTGCAAACCGCGCTGAGTGCGATCGCAAACGAACCCATCTCCATCCACGCCGCCGGGCGCACCGACACTGGCGTGCACGCGCTGGAACAAGTCGTTCATTTCGACACCCGCACCGAGCGGCCGCTCACCGCTTGGGTGCGCGGCGCCAATACACTGCTACCGGCCAGCATCGCCGTCCTCTGGGCACACCCGGTGCCGGAGGGATTCCATGCGCGCTTCTCGGCACAGGCGCGCAGCTACCGCTACCTGCTGATCAACCGCCCCTCGCGAACCGCCGTGCAGCACGGCAAGGCCGGATGGTTTCATGCACCGCTGGATGTGGAGCAAATGCGCAGGGCGGCGCAGCACCTCCTGGGCGAGCACGACTTCAGCGCCTTCCGCGCATCCGAATGCCAGGCCAAGACCCCGGTGAAAAATCTTGCGCAGCTCGACATCAGCAAACAAGGCGACATGATCGTCTTCGACCTCACCGCCGATGCCTTCCTGCACCACATGGTGCGCAACATCATCGGCTGCCTGGTATATGTCGGCAAGGGCAAGCATCCCCCGCTATGGACGAAAACCGTGCTGGATGGCCGCAGCCGCATCCACGCCGCCCCCACCTTCGCCCCGGATGGCCTCTATCTGCGCCGCGTCACTTATGATGCGAAGTGGGGATTGCCGCAGTCGGCGCCTTGACTCAGTTTGGAATACGGATATTTGCAATCATGGGTAGGGCGGATAGAGGCCGCAGGCCGTATCCACCACTAGGGAGGCGGATACGCGCGTTGCGCTTTATCCACCCTGCACAGCTAGTGTAGTTTAGTCTCAAAGCCAAGATTAGCGGAATTATGTAGCAGCCGCACAAAGCTCTAATCTGCCGTGCGTCTAGAATAGCACCTGTTTCCATTCGTTGAACAGGTGCATCTCATGGCTCATTCTATCGTCGTTTCTGGCTTGGTTGCCAAGTATTCCGAATTGTCTGGATCGCTCAAACAACATCAAGAGGTAATGCGGCAAATAGCAGCCGATCTCGATCATATCGCCGTGACGATCAAGTTGTTCGATCCTGAACTTGATTTGCGCACAATCAAAATCACCAATCATCGGATTGCTAATGGCTGGTTTGAGCATGGGGAGGTAAATCGGTTGTTGATGGACGTTCTGAGAACGGCTGACAAGCCGCTCTCAACCCGTCAAATCGGAGAGGCGATGGTTGTTATCAAAGGCGTTGAAATTATTGGCGTAGAAGAGTGGAATTCGTTTCTCAAGCCTGTTCTGGGCGCTGCACGTCGGCTGGAACAGAAAAGGACGATCAAGATGGTTGGGCGAGTGGACGGCTCCGCTCGTGGCGCGATGATCTGGGCGTTGCCCTAATCTCCAGCTCCCTACGAGGCCAAGCGTTCAGCCTGCCGCTTGTTGCCCTGCCAGTAGCCGCACCAGTCACGGTTTGTCAGTGTGCGGGCGCACTTCTTCATTATGTCGTTAAATATCCTGCCATTTGCCCAGCGCCGCGTGTCTTCGCGGTACGCCGCTTCGTTGGCATAGTTCGCCAGATACAGATTCCCGAACTTATGGACTTGGCCGTACTGCATCCGGCGGAAGCGCGAAAAATAGGATTCAGCCAGGTTGTTGGTGGTGCCATCATCAGCGCGGTACTCGATGCTGTGGTTCACGCGGCGGGTGTCGAACTTCGCATGGAGAGGATCGTAGGCGTTGCTTTCATCGGCGCAAATCACGGAGCCTTTTTTTACAAACTCGTCTGCCAGATTGCTCACGTCAGTTTGGTTCTCGCCCTTGAGTACGAAGGTCAACGTCTTGACTGCACCGGCTGCAATCTCCTGGCACTTCTGGCGCATCACGAACACGCAACGCTTGCCCGGCTTTTGATGCACGGCCAGGCGGCGGTCTATGCGGTCTTCCTTTTTGTTCTTGGGGCGGATATGGCCGTTGACGTATGCACCGTCCATGTGAATTTCACCGGACAATGGTGCATCGTCGCGCTGCTCCATCAGCGATTCACGGATCTTGTGCGCCAACACGAAGGCGGTCTTGTACTGGACGCCGAGATCACGCGCCAGTTGCAGCGCTGAAATACCTTTCACGGCGTTGGTGTAAATAGCGATGGCCGCCAGGTACACACGCAGCGGCAGCTTGTGGAAGGCGAAGATGGTGCCGGACTTAACGCTGAACGTGTGGTTGCAGTCCTTGCACCGCCATTGCTTGCGGGTGCGTTGGAAGTAGTGCTTGCCGATGGTGCCGCACACCGGGCAAGCCACTTCCTCGCCAGTGCCCCAGCGCACTTCCTTGAATACCTCAAATGCCTGCGCGTCGGTGAGTTCCATCACCTTCCGCACGGACAGGGTGCGGGCTTTGGCTGAGAGCAGAAAGTGCTGGGACATGGTTATAATCACTTGCGATATGTTTATATCTCACATGATATACTTTATTCATCACTTGTCAAGATAAATATATCGCGTATGATGATGTTTGTATTTTTACAGGGGTTATTATGTCTACCGATCAGCAATGGGAAAATAAAGTTAAAGGGTTGCTCAAGGCAGAGTTAAAGCGCCGGAATGTCACCTACCAAGAGTTAGTTGGAAAACTTGCCGCGCTAGGCGTTTCAGAAACGCCTGAGAACATCGCCAACAAGATCAGCCGGGGGAAGTTCACGGCGGTGTTTCTAATGCAGTGCCTAGAGGCCATTGACTGTCAAACGATTAGGCTGGATGTCTCCTAAAAATGGCGACCTGTCTCCTCTCGCCATAGCCGCAATTTCATCTCCCAGTCGGGAGTCCAGCATGAATACTTCTTGAAATATCCGTTTCTGTGTTCTCCCTAGCTCGCGAAATAGAGGTAAGTCTGGGAGGGTATTCCAGCGAGTCTCCACTGGTCGTCCTGGCAAGTATTCTTCTGCGAAAGAAGGGATGTACAGATTCAATTGCCTGCGAGTTTCCTTTGCTAGATTTTCGGCAATCTCCAAGCCTTCTGGGTCAATATCACCGAAATGAAGCCACTTGATTTCTGGGAGTTGTTTGATGAAGGCGGCGGCGGCCTCAATATCTGCGCCTGGTGAATAGATGGCCATTGCCTCATCTGGCAAGGGTAGATCAATGTAGCTCCCTAGGTTTTCACATGTCACGATCAACTTTGGCAGTTCACCGTTGAATTTAGTGAAACGTAGCCATAGCCGTTCCGGCACAGTACATTCTGTCAACACAGATGCCATTTCATCGAAACTTACTTCCTGTCCAGCAAACACACCACGCAACCCCCTGTTTGGGCGGAAACGTAACACCCAATCTCTGGTCAGTATCGCCGTAGGCGCTATTTGTGGTTTGTGCTTTGGCCCTAGTCCGGCAGCCGCATTCCACGTTCGGCGATTGATTATGCCGGTGACAGTTTTTTGTTTCTTGAGCGTTGGCAAAGCCTCGATTACGCGGGGATCGTAAGGATCCTGATTGATTGAGCGCAAGAACTGAAAGTCCTCGCGCCAAAAGGGAGCAAGCTCACAAAGGCGAGCCTCCAATGGGGAGATAGTGCCATTCCTCACGCGCCATTCGCTTTTGCGACCAGTTGGTTCAATCCACCTTGCGGTCTCGAAACGACGAAGCAACGTGTCGTTTCGCCCGACCAGCTTTATCAGGCCGGTCTCCACCAGCCGCCCAATTGATGCTATTTCCAGAGCGTTGCTCATGCCGCTACCCTGATACCACGAATTATCAGGCGCTCGTGAGGGTCGAAGACACGACTGAGCGCATAAAGGATGCAACTGTAACTTGGCGTCAATTCAGGCGCTGCGACGAGTACTTGAAACCCTTCGCGCTTTGCAAAATCGACAACCACAGCATGGCCTGGGGCATCCAGACGATGTGCTTCATCGACCGCAAAAAGAGGAGCGATTTGATCAACCTTGATTTCCCCCTTTGCGGCAATAGAGCGAGTCAACATTAGTGCTAACGCCAGCCCGCAGCCGATTGATTCTCCACCTGACAAGGATGCGGCAGGCGCCCATCCTTGCCCTTTTCGGCAGGCCTCGATAGATAGATCAACGTAATTGCGGTAATCCAGTAATTCTTCCCCGCTGATGGATATTCCGTCCCCGTTGCTGGATGCCGCATCGAACCATTCCTTTAGAGCCGCATCCACTGGCTTCTTTTCAGAAAAGAGCTGTTCTGCAAATCCTTCGAGGATGGAAAGCATGTCGTCTCGCGGTAACAGCACGATTCTGATTCCGGTTACGTTGCCGAAAGTGATGTTGTCACCTAGCTTGCTCAGCTTATCAATTTTCCTTTTCTGCGTTGATGCTTGGGAACTGATGGTCTGGTGGAGATTGCGCGCACTGATTCTGACCTCATTTTCGTGACCCACTAGCTTTCCACCAAGGGCGGCACGGTGTTCCTTCATTGTCTGAATCATGTCCTCCCCATCCACTTCTGCGCTATTAATGCTAACGCGTTCTTTGATGATACTCATGAGGATCGGCCATAGTTTTAAAGTGGATAATCTATCGCGTGGATCAGTATCTTGAAGAATAGATAAGCGCCCTGGAACTTCATCTTGAAGTGCTACGCCAAGAGCTGAAATCCTTTTGGTTTGCTCAACAAGAAGCTTTGCCTCATCGAAATCTTCCAAGTTTTTGGCCGCTGCAAACATCAGCTCGGCATCACCTCCAAGAATAATCTTAGCGACGACGGCCTCATCTTGAAGGGCTGCAAGCACCTTTTCGGCGGTAACAATTTTTTCGCCAAGCTTTTTGAGCTCGTCGCCTATCTTGCCTAGTTTTTGCTCATTGCTGCTGAGACTGGCTCGCAGTTTTTTTAACTGTTCTTCATAGGGCTTCTCGTTTTCCTGTATCTTTTTTTCGATTACCCCTCGGACTTCCTCGGCGATTGCGATCTCAGCTTCACGGGTTTCCAAGGCCTCCTCAGCAGAGACTACGGCTTGATCGATTTTGTGGGCATTGTTGCGCTCTGCCAGGTAATAGTCGATCTTCTCCTTTTGTGTGGCCAGCAAGGTCTTTTGATCCTCTAGCGTTTTAGCATTTAGGGTGCACTTCCCGTAATTTATTCGCAGCCCATCAATTGCCAGAAGTATTTCCTTTTGGCGAGCCGCGCGCGCCTTTCTACCAAACATGGGAGTTCTGTCCTTCTTGCTGGCTACATATCCTCCGTGCGCAGGACTGATGTTCCAATCTCCAATTGCTTGCAACTGACATGGCTCAGGAGGTGTTACACCAAGCCAGAAAGTGTCGGGAAGGTCGTCCGAGGCTGGCAATGAGGCAAGCATACCGGTGTCGATCCCCACGACACCCTCAGTTAAGCCGAAAAGCGCCAATTCGATAGATAGAGCCTCCTGCTCAGAAATATCGCACAGGGCGTTTTCCAACGTTTGCCCACCCGTATTTTCAGCCAGTTTTTCGGAGATGGCTGAAGCGAGACCGCTGTTGAGCCGATTGTTTTCCTTCTGAAGTGTTTCCATTTTGGATTCGGCTGTAAAGGCTTCGCGCTCGGCGGATTTTCTTCGACTCTCCAGCCATTCCCGAACCCATTCGACGGTTTGGTTGTTATGCTGCCCCGTGATTTCATGCCATTGCTTTTTCCCTTGGCCGAATGTGCTCTTATTTGCCTTAGCAATTGCGACGTCAGTCTTTAACGTGGCGAGCGTGCCGGTAAGCGCCGTAACTTTGTCGCCAGCCTCTCGCAGTTCCAACAGGGTAGTTTGCTGCATGGCAAACTTTGTTTTTTCGGTTTGCTCTATTTCGCTGCCGATGCGCGGAACATTTTCCGATAGCTGCTTATGGGTGGCCTTCATGTTTTCCATGTCAGCCCTATCCTTTTGTAGGTTTTCAGAACAACCATTAGTGGAATCAATGAGCCAGCGGAGAGATTGAAAGACAATTTCCTTTCCCACGCCATAGGTAGAGTGAAGTAAGGCGAGTTCTTTTTCCGCCGATGCAATCTCATTCCTAGTCATAATGACCTCGTTGGTGCAAGTCTGAAGGCCTGCAACAATGTCTGAGACTTGGGTCGCTTCAGGCAGCAGAAAGTCTTTCAGGCGAGAAACTACATCTTTGGAAACGCCTCCCTTAAAAGTGGTTTCGATCAAACTTGCGTAAAGGCTTCTATCTTGTCCAATTGACATACCGGAAGGGAGAATACCCGCCTCATAAAGGGCCTGGCAGTATTCACCTACAGTCTTTCGAACGGAGACATCCACTCCGCGAGTGGCACAAAGACGCTTGAACTCTTGGAAAGCAGGGAAAATCTCATCCTCGCCGTCATATTGAGCCATGATGGCATTCAATTCCATTTCTTTTGGATCGCGAATCAGCCAGCGAGTAAACTCGGCCTGTCCGTCAATTGATTCAACGTAAATTCCGGCAATCAGCCTTTCTCCTGCTCTGGTAGTCATGTCGAGAACCACATAGGCATAACCATAACGTGGGTCAATACTCTCGGCCAACATGTCCACTCCAGCCTTCCTAGTATCTTTTACGTCGGAAATCGGGCGAATGTCGAGTGCCTTTCGGTCAGGCAGCAAGGCGTAACCCAAACACATAGCCAGGGTACTTTTGCCAGCCCCCGATGGCCCTACAAGGCCCGTCAGTGGCCCACTATCCAAGTCGAGTACTTCACAGCCTTCAACGCCTCTCCAGCCGATATAGGCGATCCGATCAATTCTGGGTTTCTTCGATGTCATGGTTGTCTTCCTCATACTCTTCGTCGGCAGCAGCATCGTGGAATACGACACCTCTCTCAATCGTCATCTTTATCTTTGCGTTTTCATCCGGCTCATTGTTATGCCTAGCAAATTCGGCAAATCGAGTGATGGCTTCTAGCGGACGAAACTTGTCACCTCTGACCTCAATGAAACAAAGATTGTTCAGCACTTTGATGGCGGCTCCTATTGCAAGGGCTATTCGGTCATCCACCACGTTTTCTTTGCGTCCCGGTGCATAAACCTGTTGCAGGACATCCTTGGGAACAGTAGTCTCGATGTCGTGCAGAAGTTGTGTGGTTTGCATCCAGCCAGAAGACCGAGTGATTTCCGGATCCCTTGCTTTGAGCGCGATGAACATGCCCAAGTGAATGCAAGTCTTCGGTAACAAGCGGGATCGAAGCTTTCCACCAGAGACGGTCAAAAAGAAAAAACCATCCGGGTGTTGCATCAAGACAGTTCCATAATTACCGTAGAAGCTCTTGAGATCGTCATGGTTGTTGCACAACCAATCATATGCGACAAGGTTGGATCTGTTGATATGTCCCCCGCGACGCAGGACAACGTCAACATCAACAAACTGCTTATCCAGATAGTTCATTTTGTCACCCTTAACTCTTCAATCTCAATGGTCGGAGTAATCCGCTTCCAGTCTCTGGTGTTCGGATCGAGCTTGCCGACCCGAACCATCTGCCCAATAAGCCATGGGAAATACGCGGCTACCCGGAGTTCATTGGACATTGAAGGGAGCGTCACTTCGAATAGGTTGGAAGCGCACGCCTCGCCATTGCATAAGTCAGCCATTAAGTACTGGACAAGCAGATCAGGAATTGCATCTGGTGGTACCTCTTCAAATTCGCGCTTGTAACCATCCTTTTTTTTCGCGGTACGAGGCGGCGGCTTAGAGGGGCCAGCCCTCACTATGTCCGCCCGCATCCGATAGAAGCTCGACTCATCCGCGACTTCCAGTGACCATTCAGGTGGTTCAGCAATGGAGCGCTTCAACGCATCTGTGACGCGCCTTTGGCGATCCACGCGAATAATTGTCCTCAGGAATGTATGGACAACACTGTGATGATCCATCCAATCTATAGCCCGCTGAGTTATCCATGCACTGGTTGATTGAAGGCGGCGAATCAAATCGTCATATACCGTGTCGAATCCCTTGGGTGCGTGGGGCTTAGCTAGTTCTGCAATCCTATCAATCAGCGAAAATGCCGTGCTGGTGGAGCTGAGGACGGCCTCCTGGAGATCTTCAATGGTCTCGATGACTAGGGAAAGCTGCTCTTCGCATTGGTTGATCGATTCCTCGCTGCTGGCAGTTAGGAGCGTCGGAATGAACTCACGCATTTCGGCATGACGACGATCCAGAGCATTCTGATGTCGATGTATGCTCACCAGCATATCTCGGAGGGCGTGCTGCATCTGGGAAACAACATCCCAATGCCAATCGTCCGGAGTTACCGCCTTCTCTGCATCTTCGACGATTCGGGTAAGCTGGTTGATGAACGCCTTGAAGATGGCGGTTAGCGGTTCGCCGGAGAACCGCGATTGGATAACGTGCCACTCTGCGACAGATTCCCCAAGGGATGTAAGTTGATATTGCGCATCGCCAGAAAGGCGCAGGCGCGAAATATCTGCTTTCGTCAGGCAGCCAGCAGTCAGAAGGCGGGTCATGCTCTCACTTACTCGGAGTTCTGCCTTCTGCGAGTCTTTAACATCGAGTAGATCAATACGGCTGCTCAAGCCTTGGATGGCGGAATATGGGATAGTCAACAGTCCATCAGGACTTTGCTCAATTTCGTGCTGGATCGTCACTAAAAGTGCTATATCCCTTGACCGCAATACCAGATGCCTCTCTTCGGTCAGGATTGGCTGGACAATATCAGCGAAAGAAGACGAGTTGACCATCAAGCAATAATCCTGATAAAGGCAGGGTTAAGCTTGTAGTGGTAAGAACGCCCCATTTTTGCCCCTCTCATCAGAAAGCCCTCTTCGCATAACCGCTTCACAACAACATTCAAATGCACCTGCGTAATTGACAGCGCATCTTCTAAGTCAGCTTTAGAAACGGAATCGCCTGTAATTGGCAAGGTGGCGGCAAGATGCCATAGAACGCGATGTTCAGCCGTTGATAACGGTTTGTGATTGAGCGTAGCCAACGCTTGTTGAGTCAGTACGATATTTCGCGCCATTCCAGTGCCACCCAATTATTAAACTGTATTTTAATATTAAAGCCCATTTTAATGATTATCAAACCCATTGTTATTGAAGGATTATTTTCGCCCATAACAAATGGAACTTCACTAAACATCATCAAAATAGAGCTTTTGATTCCATTTCAACTTCTGTCAAAAATTCCGCCAGTGCTATTTACGGACTCAGCCTTTTCTTTTGCGCACTGTACTAAATTGATGCGTACTGTGTGCATAGTTACTATGCCCTTTATCGCACATCTTAATAACTAGGTCAACATAATTATTATGCTATCATATGCGGCATGAGTAAAACACAGCAGCAGCCAACACGCGATTTGGTCTGGAGCGCCTTACAGCGCCTACAATTCATTGAATTTCGCCTTTTGTGGGAAGGGCACGTCAATCGTAGCGATCTTATAGAGGCATTCAGTATTTCCGTTCCGCAATCCACGCTTGATTTTCGGGAGTATCTGGAAAGAGCGCCGGGGAATATGGATTACGATAAGCGGCTCAGGCATTACTTCCCGACCGCGACGTTTAAGCCTGTTTTTATATCTGCCAGCGCAGAGGGCTATCTATCACAGCTTGTCGCAATGGGGATCAGCGGAGAAGAGCAAAGCCATCCTGGCTTGATTGGAGCCACACCGTCATTCGATGTTTTGCCATCGCCGGAACGCCGTGTGGATCGAGGCACTTTACAGCGACTATTAAGGGCGATACGCGAAAATCTTTCCCTTGAAATCCACTATCAATCCCTCAGCACAGCAACACCTGGCTGGCGAAGGATCACCCCCCATGCTTTAGCCTCGGACGGCCTACGCTGGCATGTCCGGGCTTTCTGCCACGCCAAAATAGAGTTCAGAGATTTTGTGCTGGGGCGGATTATGGAAATGCGCGGTGAACAACCGTCAGATGTTTCAGCGGAGGCCGATAATGAGTGGAATGAGCATGTCAAAGTGATTATTGCGCCAAATCCTGATTTGACGGCAGACCAGAAGAAGATTATCGAGCGAGACTACTCAATGAAGCGCGGTAAGGCTGAAATCATTGTCAGGCGATCTTTGCTGTTTTACCTCAAACGTCGTCTTGGGATAGATGGTGGACTGGAGAAAACCCCGGCAGCGCAACAGGTAGTGATTGCTAAAATTACACCCATCAAGGCCATGCCATGAAGAACAACAAGCTACAACTAGCTGGCTATTTTCAATGGTACAAACTGGCGAGTCTGTTTAATAACCGTTAGGTCTTCGATAGCGACGTTACGCGAATGAAGAATCAGTACCTAAATAACCGATGGTTTGCATACCGAGAGGAGCTGATCGAACTGGATGGCGGCGCGTGCGTCAGATGTGAGAAATCCCGCGAAGCTGGCGCAATTCTGCAAGTGCATCACAAAAAGTATATTGCAGGGAAAGCCCCTTGGGAATATCCATATGATTTATGTGAAACCCTATGCAAGAGATGTCATGCCGTAGAGCACGGAGAAATTCGTCCAGAAAGTGGATGGGAATATGTCGGCGAAGATGATCTTGGCGGACTCTATGGCTCCTGCGATCGATGTGGAACAGATATTCGCTATGTGTTCTTTGTTCAACATCCAAACTGGGAACCAATGGCGGTTGGTACTATTTGCTGCGATGACTTGACCTGCACCCAGATCGCTTCTGAAAAAAGGAAATACGATGATCGTTTAGCGCGATTTATCAAATCAAAAAGGTGGTCTGAGGTCGACAAACAACTCCTAATCAAACAGAAGCAGATTGCAATTCAAATTGTTCCAGCTAACACCGGATACAGTATCCATATGAACAGCACAAAAGGAACGAAGATATATCCGACTCTTGATGCAGCGAAAGTCCGTGTGTTCGACTTCATAGAGAGTGGCGAGGCTGATGATTATTTCAAGAGCAAGGACTAACCCGGCGGTAAAATCTGCAACATATTGTTTATTTATGCTTTGTGCGGCTGCTACATAATTCCGAAGATTAGCGGCTTTGAGTGTGTGACGCCAAGCGTCAAAGATTTCCTTGAAATCAGTCATAAATATGACGCTCCCATCCCCCGGTTCTTGCTGAACGTCTAGTGGAACGGGACCCCCATTGGGTAGTCTTGCATTTCCTAACAAAATACGATCAGCCGCATCAGTCTGAACATGGTATTTCATTTGAAATGCCTCCATATTTTTGAAATGTTTACTGCCCGAAAAACTCCTTCACCTTGCTCATCCACGATTTCGCGCGCGGGTTGTGGCGCGCGGAATCGGTCTGGTTGATGGCCTCGAATTCTCTGAGCAGTTCTTTCTGGCGGTCGGTGAGGTTTACCGGAGTTTCGATAATCATGTGGCAATGCAGGTCGCCGTGGCTTGAGCTGCGCACGCCCTTGATGCCCTTGCCGCGCAGGCGGAATGTCTTTCCGCTCTGGGTTTCGGCGGGAATCTTGATGCGCGCGGAGCCATCCAGCGTGGGAATCTCGATCTCGCCGCCCAGCGCCGCGGTGGTGAAGCTGATCGGCATTTCGCAGTGCAGGTCGTTATTGTCGCGCTGGAACACCTGGTGCGGGGTGATCTGGATCACCACATACAAATCCCCGGACGGGCCGCCGTTGGTTCCGGCTTCGCCTTCGCCCGACAGGCGGATGCGGTCGTCGCTATCCACGCCGGAGGGGATTTTCACCGACAGAGTCTTGTGGTGCTTCACGCGTCCCGCGCCGTGGCAGGTGCCGCAAGGCGAAGAAATGGTCTTGCCGCTGCCGTGGCAGCGCGGGCAGGTCTGCTGAATGGAGAAGAAACCCTGCTGCATGCGCACCTGGCCGTGGCCGCCACAGGTGGAGCAGGTGGTGGGACTGCTGCCGGGCTTGGCGCCCGAACCGTGGCAGGTATCGCACTCGTCCATGGTCGGCACGCGGATCTGCGTCTCGGTGCCGCGCGCAGCCTGCTCCAGGGTGATTTCCAGGTTGTAGCGCAAGTCCGCGCCGCGGTGCACGTTGCTGCGCCCGCGCCCTCCGCCGAATATGTCACCGAAGATGTCGCCAAAATCGAAGCCCGCCGCACCCGCGCCAAACGGATTGCCGCCGCCCATGCCGCCCGCCTCGAAAGCGGAATGGCCGTACTGGTCATAGGCCGCGCGCTTCTGCCCGTCGGAGAGGTTCTCGTAGGCTTCCTTGGCCTCCTTGAAATGCTCCTCCGCCTTCGGGTTATCCGGGTTGCGGTCTGGGTGGTACTTCATCGCCAGCTTGCGATAAGCCTTCTTCAGTTCTTCGTCAGATGCGTCGCGGTTGACGCCGAGGACTTCGTAGTAGTCTTTTTTTGACATAGTCGTTAGTAGCTAGTCGCTAGTCGCTAGTTGAAAAGCAAACCCCAATGGGTTAACTAACGACTAACGCCTAGCGACTAATAACTTATTTTTTATCTTTAACTTCCGTAAACTCCGCATCCACCACATCGCCTTCTTCTTCCTTCTTGCCCGGCTCGGCGTGCGGCGTGCTGCCGCCGCCTTGCGCCTTGGCCTGTTCGGCAGCATACATCTTCTCGCCCAGCTTTTGCGCGGCGGTGGCCAGCGCTTCGGTCTTGGCTTCGATGGCGGCCTTGTCGTCGCCCTTCACCACGGTTTCGGCATCCTTCAGCGCGTTTTCGATGGCGGATTTTTCGTCGCCGGAAAGCTGATCGCCGTATTCCTTGAGCGACTTTTGCGTGGAGTGGATCAGCGCATCGAGCTGGTTGCGCGCGCCGACCAGCTCCATGGCTTTCTTGTCCTCGTCGGCATGGGCCTCGGCGTCCTGCACCATGCGCTGAATTTCCGCTTCGGAAAGGCCGGAACTGGCCTGTATCTTGATCTTGTTCTCGCGGCCGGTGGCCTTGTCCTTGGCAGACACGTGCAGAATGCCGTTGGCGTCGATATCGAAGGTCACTTCGATCTGCGGCATGCCGCGCGGTGCAGGCGGGATGTCGGTCAGGTTGAACTGGCCCAGACTCTTGTTGCCGGAGGACATTTCGCGCTCGCCTTGCAGCACGTGGATGGTCACT
>JBGPSQ010000009.1:0-28516 GCA_041490205.1 Gallionellaceae bacterium | reverse complement strand
CTGCTGGGCAACGCAGAAGAGGTGGGTGAGCTATTCCAGGCATGGCAGACCCTGCACCGCCGCCGCATGGAACTGGAGCAAAATGCCGAGGCGGTGGCCGCCGAGCGCGAGTTGCTGCAATTCCAGCGGCGAGAACTGGAGACGCTTAATTTCAGCGCACCCGAATGGGTGGAACTGCAAGCCGAGCATACGCGCCTGTCGCATGCGGCGAGCCTGCTGGAAACGGCGCAGTTTGGCCTGGAGGTGTTGAGCGAGGCCGACACCGCCTGCCTCGCGCAATTGAACATGCTTACCACCCGGGTGCGCGACGGGCTGGCTTTCGATACTGGCTTGCAGGATACGCTCGCCATGCTGGAAAGCGCGCAAAACGAATTGCAGGAGGCGGTGTATGCGCTGCGCCATTACCAGCAGCGGCTGGATCTTGATCCCGCGCGGCTGCGCGAGCAGGAGCAGCGTATCAGCGCCATCATGGAAGCCGCGCGTAAATACCGCGTATCGCCCGAAGGATTGCCGGAACAGCTTGCGAGCATTGCCGCGCGGCTGGAAGAATTGGGCGAGGATGCCGACCTGGAACAACTGAAGCTGCAGGAGGCTGCTGCGCGGGCGAGCTACCTTGCCGCCGCGAAAAAGCTCAGTGCATCGCGCGCCAAGGCGGCGGAAAAACTTTCGCAGGAAATCACGTCTGCCATGCAAACGCTGGCCATGCACGGCAGCTTTGCCGCCGTACTGGTTGCGCTTGCAGAAGGCAATGCCCACGGGCTGGAATCAATCGAGTTCCGTGTGGCGACGAATCCCGGGTCGCCCATGGCGGGCTTGGCCAAAGTTGCATCCGGCGGCGAACTTTCGCGTATCAGCCTTGCGATACAGGTGGCCACCAGCCAGGTGGCCGGGGTGCCGTCGCTGATATTCGACGAGGTGGATAGCGGCGTGGGCGGGCGCGTGGCGGAAATCGTCGGCCAGTTGCTCAAACGCCTGGGGCAGCGCCATCAGGTGATGTGCGTCACCCACCTGCCGCAGGTCGCCGCGTGCGCCGATGCGCAATGGCAAGTCAGCAAATCCGTGCGCGATGGCGTGACGCTGAGCAAAATACAGCCGCTCAGGCCGGAAGAGCGGGTGGAGGAAATCGCGCGCATGCTGGGCGGGGCGAAAATCACCGAGACCACGCGCAAGCATGCCGCCGAGATGCTGGGCATGCAATAACTAATCCTGAAGATCAGTTATCCCTTGCGGTACACCAAAATCACGAAATCAGAAATTCCACTGGAAGCCGAATGAGGCGAAGTACCTGAAGGTGGTCGTTTTTGTCTGAAACACTGAATTGGAATTTTGCGTCAGGTCCAGGCCCAGTTGCCCGTCGAGGGACAGGTTGTTCTGAATTCTGTAAGTCAGCCTGGACGTTGGGGAAATATCATTCACGCTACCGCCAGTGTTGTCACCCTGATGGGTAAAATGCATGGTCAGGTCGAGCGACCACTTGTCCGCCATGTCGGAATGGTTGCTTAATTGGAACGATTCGGAAGAGGTGGTCGGGCCTTTGCTGTAACTCACGATGAAGTTGGTGATGTCATGCGGCTTGAATACCCCATTTCCGGTCAGTCTTTCAGAAAGTGTCCAGACGTTGGGGGTGGCTGGGATTGCGGGCACAAATCCCTCCAACCCGAAAGTGCCGTCCGGCAGCAATGTTCCGCTGGCCGCTAAACCCGAGTTTTTCGCAACTGAAACATCGGTGCCGGCATTCCATTTTTCGTTCAGGTGGTTGGTCATGCCGACTGCCACGGAACTCGTTTTACCCGTGCGTTGATTGGCCAGCGTAATCAAATCCTGGAAAGTCCAGCCATTCTGAAGAAGCGTGGCAACCGGTGTGACCGTGCCATTGACGGCGTTCCTGACATCCAGTATCGGGCTTCTGCGCTGATCGATGATGAAGTTGTAGTCATTGCCGGTTCCGCCGCTGTTATAGGCTCCCTGCAAGGTGACCATATTCAGGGCCTTGAACTGCGTGTCGTAGTCGAACATGCTCATCAGGTTAAACGACGGATTGAAATACCGCAGGTTGCCGCCTACTGCCTGGCGATCCTTAAAGCCGTCCGCTTTTTGGAGAATTGTGTAAAACGACCCCCCAATGGGGCTCTTGATGCCGAAATCAACGCTGGCGCCGGCAAACCTTGGCTTCGAGTCCAGCGTGAGGTCAGCCAATTGTCCGCTGACCACGTTAAAACGGTAGTCAGAGAGAAAATCAATCCCCGCGGAAATACCGTCAAATCGCCCCATCACCCCGCCGCCCAAACCGGATTGACGCCCGATGCGGGTAGAAAAACCTTCGGTACGATCCCTGAATTCATAAAAAAATGCACCCAGGCGGTTATTGTTTTTCTGGTTGGGCAGGAAGTTGCGGGCGTAAAAATCCTGGAACACCAGGCGATTGTCATATTCATTGTTGTAGGTATTGGCCGTCATGTTTACATTGGTCATGAGCGACTTCTGGTCAACAACTGAAATGGCAGGTACCGAAGCCTGGTTGCCACCGGATGTTTTGATGCGGCTGCCACCCGTGTAGTAATACATTCCCAGGCTGCCGAATTCCATGGTGTGAAACTCGGTGTTCTTCATTTTTGCGGGAACATTGGCCTGCGAGGGCTTCGCCAATTCCGCAAAGACTCCGGGTGCGGCTATCTTCAATACGGCCAGACGGTTATTGACCCATGAGACATATTTCCCGGTCGGGTAGAGTTTTAGATACGTCTGGAATTCAAGTATCGCCTTTTGAAGCTGGCCGGATCTTTCCCTGGATATTCCGACCCATAACTGGGCGTCTTCCGTATATCTGTTGGGGGGCAGAGCGAGCACGCCGTTGAACGATTCGGTCGAGGCAAATGGCTTGCCGGCCAGCATGTCTTTCCCGCCCTGCAGCATCAGGAGTGCGGCCTGATCGTTCGCTCGTTTCATTTTTTGGGCGGGAGTCAGGTTTGTCGAGGGTACAGCCTGTGCCGATTCCGGAGCCACCTGCTCTATGTCGGGAAATACCGGCAGCCCGTCCTTGCCGCCCAGCGGCAGGCGCAGGAGCTTGCCCTGCATTGGCGGCAAAGGCATGATCGGCGACGTGATCTCACCAGTCGGTACGGCACTGGCCGCAGCAGGCGCCGAGGCGGGCATAGGCGCAGCCGTCGCGACTGGAGCAGACGCAGGTGCAGGCGTTGGCGCAGCGCCCGGTTTTGCGGATGTGGCGGCAGTCGATGGGGCGCCTGCCGCCGGTGCTGGTGCTTTGGGTACAGCCGCAACGACAACAGGTGCAACAACCGCTGGAATGAGGGCTGCGCCGGATGGCCCGGGTGCCGGCTTGGCGTCATTCTTTGGCGGCATTTCGGCGGTGATATGGATCATCAAACTCTGGCCGTTTTTGCCGGGGCTGACGGTAAATTCTGCCGGGCGGGTAAAATCAAGCTGAATCTTGGGGCCCGTGCCCGGGTCCATGATGCTGATCGTAATATCGCGGACCACATCGGACGGCGGAGCCCTGTGCGCCTGGCTGGATTGCCACTGGCTTTTGGGAACGCTGCTGAGGATATTGAAAAATATCGTGGAATTGGGCGATTTTTTCTGCGGGAAATGCCTGACGTACTGCACGGGTACGGCAAATTTGATTTCCAGGCTTACTTCACCGCTTGCTCCCGGTTTAAGGATGATGTCGTCAATGATTTCATCGGCCGCGGCATGACGGACAAAGGCAAGGCAGAGCAATAGCCAGAAAAAAAACAGCACGAATTTATTGCGGGTCATTATGGCAAAGCTCAATTTCTAAAATAAGCCGACTCCCCCCTGGGAGCCGGCTTTTTATCCCTTGTTTTTATCAATCTCAGTTCCAGGTTGAATAGGCTTTCCCTATCTTGCCCAGCGGAATGTGGCATCCAGATGTGGAGCAATCCTTGGCCATGCTGGCGCCGTTATGGCTCTTCTTTTGGATCTTGGAGCTCAGGTAGGTTGCCGTGCTGAGGTGGCAAATCACGCAGTTATTGGGAGCGCCCCCCTGGTCGTTGTTATGGTTCATGATTTCCGGCAGCCAATCCGCGGTCCCCGACACGACGGTGACGGTCGCCAGCGTGAGGGTGGTGTGGCAAGTGGTGCAATCATTGTTGGCTGCGGTGGTGATGATTCCCGTCGGAATGTGGTTGGAAACCTTGGTCACCGCGCCAAATATCCCCTGGCTGACATACGCACCGTTGTGGCAGCTATCGCAGCGCCCGGTCACGACCGAGTGCTTCATCCCGTACTTGGTCGAAACCCCGACGAAGCCAGCTCCGACGGTAGCTCCCGTACCGAAATTGACGGATGAAACCCCATCATATGCCGGGTGGCACTGGTCGCAGCCCACTCCGCCAATCGGGATATGGTTGGGATCGGCCGACAGTCCGGTTGCCTGCGTGCCATTGTGACAAGTGACGCAGGCAGCAGTGAACGATCCGGACGCAGTAGTATGAGGAGCCGCACCAGCCGCTCCCAGGAAAGTGCTGCAAGCGCCAGTGGTTCCGCAGCCGGTAGAAGCGGGGGTATGGCAGACAATGCAATCCTGGCTGGTCACCACATGGCCGACCGGTTTCATCTTTGCGCCGGAGACCCCGGTCAGGTGGCAAGACCCGCAAGTTGGCGATGTTGGGCCGGTCGGGAAGGAACCGGCGTAGGGGGAGGGCACATGCAGGAACGCGGCACCCAGCCAAGTGGTGCAGTTGCCCGCGTTGGAGCAACCCGTGGCGGCGGGCGTATGGCAGGTTATGCAGTCTGCGGTCGTCGCTACGTGTGTCCCCGACTTGCCGGTCGCATTGACACCATTATGGCAGCTGCTGCAAGTTGGCGTGGCTGGGCCGCCTGTCGGGGGGAACGTCGCGTAAGTGGCAGTGTGGTTGTAAATCACCCCAAAGAAAGTAGTGAAGTTGGCGGTGGTACTCCCAACGTGACATAGCGAACTGGCGCAATCAAGCGCGGTCGCGATATGGGCCGCCGGCTTGCCTTGCGCGCCCTGACTTGCGTAGGCGCCACTGTGGCAGCCGCCGCAGGTGCTCGGATAGATGGGAGTTGGAGTTGCCGATCCATTTACAGGGGCAGGTGCCTGGTGAAAGATCATACCCAGGAAGGTTCTATAACCTCCTGTATTAGCTGCCATGTGGCAGTTGTCACACGCATTGCCCTGGTTCTGGGGAATGTGGATGGACGGGTTGATCGAGACCGTGCCCGGGGATTGTCCCTGGTGGCACGTGCCGCAAGTTCCGGCAACAACACCTGTATGGTCGAATGTTGCGCCCAGGAATGTGACGAAATTGCTATGGCAGGCATTGCAGTCGGATGCCGTCGATATTCCTATGTGGGTGACGGGATAGCTGACAACATTCGGATAGGTGCGCGAACCGGGCTGGGGGCCACCATGGCACATGTAGCAGCCGCTCGAAATGCCGGAGTGATCCATTCTCCAGCTCAGGAAAGTGGAGGTGTTGGTATGGCAGGTCTCGCACGGCATCAAGGTTGGGAAGTGGGTCATGGGCTTGCTAATCACGCCCAGGGACTGGTTGTTATGGCAGGTGATGCAATTGCCTGTTATGCCGATGTGCTTGTAGCTCCTGACAAGGAAATTGGCGGCGCTGGTATGGCAGGTGTCACACTCGGCGGCTGTCGGAACGTGATTGACGGGTTTCGGTTTCGAACCGACCCGGGTGCCGGTGGCGTGGCAACCGGAACAATTCTTCGGGGTATTCTTGAAAATGCCCTCGACGTGGCATTGTTCGCATTTCAGGGTGGCGTGTATATCACGTAGCACGAACCCGGTGCGGGAGTGGTCAGGCGCGGTCTTGATATTTGCCTTGGAAGGCGGAGTGCTGGAGGTGTCAGGCTGGGCTGAATAGGATAGGGATGCGAAGCCTGCGATCAAACAAAAAAAGATGGCAGACGTCGTTCCCGCGATAGCGCGTCTCAATCCAGTGCGGTTCATAATTCCCTCCCAAGTCCTAAAGCCAAACCAATTTTCTCAAATACCCAATTTTTCAATACATATTTCACTTCGCGTTTCTTTAACAAGACAAGCGGCCAAAACCCGCCTTCGAATTGCCAAAAAACCTAGTGCGATTCTAGATGCATACCCGATTCCATCCAAATTCCACCTGTCGGTTCGATTTATGTGACGAACGGTCATATGCCAGGGTATTGCAGTCGGATTAAGACGGTCAGCGCATCCGACTTTTCCGGAATAGCGCTAATCGGAGTGTTGCTAAGTATTTATTTCAATAAACTATTTCTATACGGTTAGTCTATCGAAAGATACATTAATGCCCGAAGATTAAAAATAAGGGAATCCCCTATATGGCACAGGGGAAGTGCGGGGTGCGGGTCGTTGATCCGCAGAGCGCCAGTGGAGAACCTAGTGCGTTAGGCCGCATGCCGGTCTAACGCGACTTGATCCAGCGTTCACTTCCCTCCTTGATGGTTTTCCAGGATGTGCCGGTATGGCAACGTTCGCATTGCAATCCGTAAGCGCCGTCGTGCTTGTCATCCTTGTCATGGCAACTCACGCAGGTGCCGGCCATGCTCATCTTTTTGTTGACCGGAGTGTTGTGGCAGTCTATGCACTTGAGGTTCTTGTGTTTGCCGTCCAGCTTGAATTTTGTCTTGTCGTGGTCGAAATCCCAGTCTTTCCAACTGCGCGTATTGTGGCAAGTGTCACAGCCGGTGCCCAGCGTGCGCTTATGGACATCCTGTTTCTGGTGGCAGGAGAAACAGTCGGACTTGGCGTCCTTGAACACGACGGATGTATGGCACTTCTTGCATTCCACCAGAAGGTGCTTGCCGGTAAGGACAAAGTGAGCCAGCCGATGGTCGAATAATGCCTTTTTCCAGGAATCGGGACGGTGGCAATTTTCACATTTTTTCCCTTCCTCCCCCTTGTGTTTGTCATCCTTCTCATGACATGAGAAACAGTCGGATTTAAGTTTGTCCTTGAACAAATCGCCCTTGTGGCAGCTGACGCATTTCGTCTCCCGGTGTTTGCCCTCAAGCGGATATTTGGTTTTCTTGTCGTGGTCGAAAATGATTTCCTTCCAGCCGCGGTCGGTGTGGCAGGACTCGCACTTGGGGCCGAAGCTGCCCTTATGCTTGTCGTCCTTCTTGTGACAGGAGAGGCAATCCATTTTCAGCTTGTCCTTGACCAAATCCCCCTTGTGGCAGCTGCTGCACTTCACATCATGGTGTTTTCCGGTCAGCGGGAAATGTGTCTTCTTGTCGTGGTCAAACAGGATTTCCTTCCAGCCGCGCTCGATGTGGCAGCTTTCACACTTGGGCCCAAAGTTGCCTTTGTGCTTGTCATCCTTCTTGTGGCAAGAGATGCAAGTTGTCGGTAGCTTTTCCTTGTACAAATCGCCCTTATGGCAGGTGACGCACTTCACATCGCGGTGTTTTCCGATCAGCGGATAATGTGTCTTCTTGTCGTGGTCAAATATGATTTCCTTCCATCCACGGTCGACGTGGCAGGTCTCGCACTTGGCGCCGAATTTGCCTTTGTGTTTGTCGTCTTTCTTGTGGCAGGAGTAACAGTCCTTCGGTGTTTCCTTGAACTTGTCATCGATGTGGCAGCTCTTGCACTTGACGTCAGCGTGCTTGCCCAGCAGCGGGAAATCGCTCTTGCTGTGGTCGAAATGGATGGTCTTCCAGTCTTTTTCCTCGTGGCAGGCCGCGCAGTCGGTGCCGAACTTGCCCTTGTGCTTGTCATCCTTTTCATGGCAGCCGGAGCATTTGGTTGGCGCTTCGCGGTACTTCTTGGACGGAGGATGGCAGTCCTTGCACAGGACTTTTTCCTTCAGGTGCCCGCCCTTCAATATGAAGCCGGTGATGGAGTGGTCAAAATTCTTGGGATCCAGCTGCGAAATGTGCGCATCGCGCCCTTTATGTTCGGTGTGGCATGCCCGGCATTCCTGCCCTTCCTTCATCAGGCCGTGAAAACCTTTTTTGGCGGCGATGTCCTTCCCGATTTCCAGGTGACAGTCCTTGCACAGGCCGGTCTGGGCCGCCTTGTCGAAATGCTTGTGGCAGTTGCTGCATTCGCTTTCGTACTTTGCATGTCCCAGAATGACCTTGCCGGGAGCCAAAAGCTCGTTTACGGAATCCGCGTGCGCCAGCGAGATGCATGCGAGAATCGCTCCCATGAGGACGGCTGTTCTAATTATCAATGTCCGCATGACGATTCTGTGACGTTAATACATATGCACGGCGATGACGTGCCATATTGCGCTGAATACCAGCATATAGATGAGCGGCACATGGAATACATGCCAGAGGGAGAACAGCCTTTCGTAGGTGCGGAATTGCGAGACTTGCTGGACAGTGGCGAGGTAAGATTCGATGAATGCCTTGTTATCTTCGAAGAGATCATCCAGTTGCCGCATTTGCCTGCTGTTCCAGTTTTTTTCCATTGCGTCGTCATACATGGCGCGTTCCAGCGCCCTGTTCAGCCATATGGAATGCCACTTTACGCGGATTCCCATGGTCATGAACTTCCAGAGCTGAATTTTCCCGCCCATGGTGGAACCCATCGCGGAATCGCGGAATTTCTCAAGCCGCTTTTGAATATTGGGGGCAAAGCTGAATATGGCCCCAATGTCGCCAGCCCCGTCCAGGTCGTCCTGCAACTGCTTGAATGAGGCGTGCCTGCCATATAGGCCATAGTGAACCTTGGTGTAGAAGAAGCGGCCAAAAATACCGCTTCCCGAAACCAGCATCATGCACACCAGCGCCACGCCCGCATTGATGGATCCAATGCGAAATGTGGAATGGAACATGATGAGGGCCGGCCCGAGGATGCCGAATATCATGTGCCATTTAAACCATTTGGGTAGTAATATCCAGTTCTTCATGAAGCCCACCCGCTTGCGTATCGGGTAGAGCAATAATGTCAGCATCATGATCCCGCCGACCAGACCGATGTTGTAACCAATCTTGTCGCCTGATTTGTACCAGTGATCGCGTGAAATCAAAAAACCGGCAAGCATCAGCACGGTGATGATGATCAAATACATTGGCCAGCCATAATCCACGGGCTGGTTTTTTTCTCTTGGCTTGCGCCGGTCTTCAAATGGGGAGGTTTGGTTTTGAGAGGCCATCAATTCTTCAACGAACTAACTTGAATTCTGTTTTGCGCAAACTAAATCGATGCGCATTTATCTACACGCTTTAGTTGATTGCAAATCCTGGTTACGCAATAATGCAGCCGAATTCCATGCTATCACAATTTTATTTCGGTATCTAACCCTATGTCTCTCTCCAAGTATTCTGGCGTTGGTATCTACCTGCTTCCTATACTGTTATTGGCTTTCTTCCATGTGCGAAAACGCAACAGGGATACCTCGGAAGCAATTGCGGCACAGAAGGAAGCCATGGAGGCAGGGCTGACCGAGCCTTCTTCCCTTCACCCCCTGATTAACGTCAGCAAGTGCCTGGGGGCCGGGGGATGCGTGCACGCCTGCCCTGAAGGGGCAATCGGATTGATAGGCGGCAAGGCATACCTGGTGGACCCCTCTCATTGCATCGGCCACGGAGCATGTGAGCCAGCCTGTCCTCATGGGGCGATCAAGCTGGTGTTCGGCACCGAAAAACGCGGCATGGATATACCCAAGGTCAATCCGAACTTCGAAACCAACGTTCCGGGAATTTTCATCGCCGGAGAACTTGGCGGCATGGGCCTGATCCGTAAGTCCGCGGCCCAGGGCGCCCAGGCAATCGATTCCATCAAGAAGCTCAAGGGCAGCAGCTATCCGATCGACGTAGTCATTGTGGGCTCCGGTCCGGCGGGCATGGGTGCGACGCTGGGTGCGATCGAAAACAAGCTGAGATACGTGACCCTGGAGCAGGAAAGTTCCCTTGGCGGCGCCATCTTCCAGTATCCGCGCAACAAGATTGCCATGACCGCGCCGGTCAAGCTGCCGATTGTTGGCGAGCTGCAATTCAAGGAGGTGAGCAAGGAAAAACTGCTCGAATTCTGGCAAGAGGTGATAGATGACACCGGCATCAAGCTGAACCTCAACGAAAGGATGGAAACCATCACCAAGAAAGGCGATGGTTTCATCGTTAAAACCACCAAGCAAACCTATGAAACCAGGGCCGTGTTGCTGGCCATCGGACGCCGCGGAACGCCGCGCAAGCTGGGCGTGTCCGGTGAAGATCTGCCCAAGGTTGTGTACCGCCTGATCGACCCCGAACAGTACCGCGGCATGCACGTACTGGTGGTTGGCGGCGGCGACAGCGCGCTTGAAGCGGCCTGCTCGATAGCCGACGAACCGGGCACCACCGTGACACTTTCCTACCGCAGCGAGGCATTCGGGCGAAGCAAGCAGAAAAACCGCGATCGCCTGGACAACCTGGAGGCGAGGGGAAGGGTAAAAGTGCTGCTGAAATCCGGCGTCAAGGATGTTACCAACGACAGGGTGACGATCGAACACCAGGGGCAGATATTGGACATCCCCAATCAGGCCATCATCGTATGCGCCGGCGGTATCCTGCCTACCCCCTTCCTCAAAGAGCTTGGCATCCTGGTGGAAACAAAATTTGGCACCGAATAGCGCATACACTGTAACCCAGGGCGGATAAAACCCGCCATAGTGCGGTATCATGCCGCACTTGTTTTTATCAGGCTTTTATCACATGCGAATTAACTTGCTGTTGTTGACCGCGCTGCTGCTTGCAGCATGCGCGCCCTACAAAATGGACATCCGCCAGGGCAATTACATTACCCCGGAGGCGCGTGAGCGTTTGAAAATCGGCATGACGAGCACCCAGGTGCGTGCATTGCTGGGCACCCCGCTGGTTTCCGACCCACTCCACCCGGACCGCTGGGATTATGAATATTCCCTGGAACATCGCAAGCAGTTGGTGAGCAGCCAGCGCATGACGCTGTATTTCAAGGGGGGAAAACTGGTACGTATCGACGACGCCAGCATGCCGCCCTTGGCCGGTGCAGGGGCGAAGCCATGAGCAAAATCAAGGTTGCCATTGCAGGCTGCACCGGACGCATGGGCCGGGTGCTGCTGGAATGCGTGAATCAGGCGGACGATCTGTCGTTGCATGCCGCGCTGGAGCACGCGGCCAGCGGGCATGTCGGAAAGGACGCGGGCCAATTCGGCGGCACCAGCGGCGTGTATATCAGCGGGGATGCGGCAAGCGCGTTGCAGGGCGCGGATGTGCTGATCGATTTCACCCGCCCCGAGGGTACGCTGCATCACCTGGAGATTTGCCGCCAGCACGGCGTGAACATGGTGATCGGCACCACCGGCTTCAATGCGCAGCAAAAAGCCATGCTGGGCGCGGCCGCGCAGAATGTTGGCATCGTGTTTGCGCCCAACATGAGCGTGGGCGTCAACCTCACTTTCAAGCTGCTGGAAACGGCATCCAGAGTGCTGAGCCACGGCTATGACATTGAAATCATCGAGGCGCACCACCGGCACAAGGTGGATGCACCCTCCGGCACGGCGCTGGGCATGGGCGAAGTCATCGCAAAAACCCTGGGCCGCGATCTTGAAAAATGCGCGGTCTATGGGCGCGAAGGCGTGACCGGCGAGCGCGATCCTTCTACCATAGGATTTGCCACCGTGCGCGGCGGCGACATCGTGGGCGACCATACCGTATTGTTTGCCGGAACCGGCGAGCGCATCGAAATCACCCACAAGGCCAGCAGCCGCGCCACCTTTGCGCTCGGCGCGCTGCGCGCCGCACGTTTCCTGAAGGCCAATGCGGCCGGGCTGTACGACATGCAGGATGTGCTGGGCCTGAAATAAGGAGAAAACCATGGTGCAGAACAAGAAAGCCGATACCGGGTGGGTCTGGGCGGGGCGCTATGTAGCGGTCATCGTGCTGTCGCTCATCCTGGCGGCAGCGCTTGGCCAGATGTCCCTGTTCGAGAAAACCACATTGGCGGGAAAGCTCAACGCCTCGCATATCGTGCAGTTCCTGGGATACGGCGCTGCGTTGGCCGCATTGTGGATGCTGGGCCTGCGCGCCACCATCGTCTTGCAGCAACAAGGCGGGAAATGGGCGGTCTTGCAGCACCTGATCCTGCCTCTGGCCAGCCTGGTTGTGGTGGCACTGGCCTATTCGGTTTTGCTCCTGCTGCTCAAGCCGTTCCTGGGGGCAACCGCTGCCGGCATATTCAGCTGGACGTTTATCATCGCCATTCTGGCTTGCGCAGGTTGGCTGGTCATGGCGGTGCTGAACCAGTCCGCCCCGCTTACCGCGCTATTGACCGGGAAAGAGGATAAGGCCAAATAACCCGTAGCGCGGCGCGGATTCATTCGGGTTCTCGCGGCATGTAAACCGCCTGTTAGGCTCGTTACAGGGACGCATCACGCTGTATAATCGCGCCCTTATGTTAATCCTGCGCGGACTCCATTCACCCGACCGGCGGCCTGTTGCGGTCACCATCGGCAATTTCGACGGCGTGCACCTCGGCCATCAGGCATTGCTGCAACACCTGAAGCAAGAGGCGCAGGCGCGCGGACTGGAAACGGCGGTGATCGTATTCGAGCCGCATCCGCGCGAATTTTTTGCGCCGCAGCAGGCGCCGACACGGCTCACCAGCCTGCGGGAAAAGGCGGAATTGTTCGAGCAACTGGGCATCGACCGCGTGCAAGTGTGCCGCTTTGACCGCACGTTTGCGCAAATGCAGGCGGCGGATTTCATCCATGCGCTGCATGCCAGCCTGGCCGCCCAATTTGTGCTGATAGGCGACGATTTTCGCTTCGGCAGCGGGCGGGCCGGCGACTATGCGCTGATGGAAAAAATCGGCCAGCAGCATGGCTTTGCCGTGCAGGCCGTGCAGAGCGTAATGCAAGGCGGCATCCGCATTTCCAGCACGGCGGTGCGCGACGTGCTGGCGCGCGGCAATTTGCAGGCCGCGCAGCGTTACCTGGGGCGGCATTACAGCATCAGCGGGCATGTGGAGCACGGCAACCGCATGGGAAGGCAGCTTGGCTTTCCCACCGCCAACATCCAGTTGCGGCACAACCGCCCGCCGGTTGCCGGAATATTTGCTGTGCGGGTGCGCATCGAAGGCGGAGAGTGGCGCTTTGGCGCAGCCAGCCTGGGCGTGCGCCCCACCGTGGTGGCGGGAGGCAAGCCGGTGCTGGAAGTGCACCTGTTCGATTTTGATGAAGAGATTTACGGCATACACCTGCACGTGGAATTCATGCACAAGCTGCGTGACGAGGCAAAATTTCCCGACCTGGGAAGCTTGGCAAAACAGATAGCGCTCGATGTCGAGCAGGCAAAACAATGGCTTGAAAGCAATCATGGCTGAACAAAAATATCCGCTTAACCTTCCCGAAACTTCATTCCCCATGCGCGGCGATCTCGCCAAGCGCGAACCGCTGATGCTGCAACAGTGGCAGGAGCAGCAGCGCTACCAGCGCATCCGGGAGGCCGGCAAAGGCCGTAAGAAATTCATCCTGCACGACGGCCCGCCCTATGCCAATGGCGAAATCCACCTGGGCCATGCGGTGAACAAGGTGTTGAAGGACATCATCGTCAAATCCAAGACACTGGCTGGATTCGATGCGCCCTATGTGCCGGGCTGGGATTGCCACGGCCTGCCCATCGAATTGCAGGTGGAGAAGAAGCACGGCAAGAACATCCCGGCTGCGCAATTCCGCGAACTGTGCCGCACCTATGCCGCCGAGCAGATTGCCAAACAGAAAAAGGACTTTATCCGCCTGGGAATACTGGGAGACTGGGATCATCCCTACCTCACCATGGATTTCCATACAGAGGCCGACATCATTCGTGCGCTCGGGAAAATCCTGGAGCGCGGTTATCTGTACCAAGGCCGCAAGCCGGTGAACTGGTGCCTCGATTGCGGTTCGGCACTGGCCGAAGCGGAAGTGGAATACGAGGACAAGGTATCTCCCGCGATAGACGTGGGCTTCGAGGTGAAGGACAGGCAGGCCGTCGGGCGCGCATTCGGCGTATCGCTGCCGGGCGATGCCAAAGTATATGCGGTGATCTGGACCACCACCCCGTGGACGCTGCCCGCGAACCAGGCGGTGAGCGTTCATCCGGAACTGCAATACGACCTCATCAAGACATCCAAGGGCTACCTGATTCTCGCATACGACCTGGCGGAGGCATGCCTGGCGCGCTATGAGCTTGGCGGCAGCAATGACCGCGGCAACGGCATGGCCGCCAACTGCCTGGGCCGTGCGCTGGAAGGGCTGCCGTTGCAGCACCCGTTCCAGGATCGCATCGTGCCGGTCATCTGCGGCGAGCATGTCACGCTGGAAGCGGGCACGGGCCTGGTGCACACCGCACCGGCGCACGGCCTGGACGACTACTTCGTGGGGCAAAAATACGGCTTGCCGGACGACAATCCGGTGGGCGACGACGGCAAGTTCATCTCCACCACGCCCCCTGCTGGCGGCGTCCCGCTTGCGGGCGTGTTCGTGTGGAAAGCGAACGACATCGTGCTGAATGCGCTGGAAGCAAGCGGCCATCTGTTGCGCCAGGAAAAGGTCAAGCACAGCTACCCCCACTGCTGGCGGCACAAGACGCCGATCATTTTCCGTTCCACGCCGCAGTGGTTCATCGGCATGGAGCAGCAGGCATCATCCGGCGCAAGCAGTGAGGCGTTGATACACGCGACGCGCCATACTCAATCGGCGCACGGCGAGTCGCTGCGCGCGCTGGCGAACAAGGCAGTCGAAGCCACCCAGTTCTTCCCGGCATGGGGGCGCGCTCGCCTCGAAGCGATGATCAAGAACCGTCCCGACTGGTGCGTCTCGCGCCAGCGCAACTGGGGCGTGCCGATGGCTTTTTTTGTCCACAAGGAAACCATGCAACTGCACCCGCGCACGCCGGAACTGCTGGAGCAGGTGGCAAAGCGCGTGGAACAGCAGGGCATCGAAGCCTGGTTCTCGCTGGATGCCGCAGAGCTGCTGGGCGCAGATGCGGCGCAATACCGGAAACTCAGCGACACGCTGGATGTGTGGTTCGATTCGGGTACTACGCATTTTGCGGTGCTGCGCAAGCGCGAGGAACTGGCTTATCCCGCAGACCTCTACCTGGAAGGCTCCGACCAGCACCGTGGCTGGTTCCAGAGTTCATTGCTGTCCGGCTGTGCTATAGACGGCCAGGCTCCTTACCGGCAATTGCTCACCCATGGCTTTACAGTGGATGAAAAGGGCCACAAGATGTCGAAGTCCAAGGGCAACGGCATCGAGCCACAGGACATCTGCAACCGTCTGGGTGCCGACATCCTGCGCCTGTGGATCGCCTCGACCGACTATTCCGGCGAAATATCGCTGTCGGAAGAAATTCTCAAGCGCGTCACCGACAGCTATCGCCGCATCCGCAATACGCTACGCTTCCTGCTCGCCAACATTGCCGATTACGACCATGCGAAACACGCTTTGCCGGTCGAACAGTGGCTAGAGATAGACCGCTACGCGCTGGTCTTGGCGCAGAAGTTGCAGGACGAGGTGTGCACCGAGTACGACCGCTATGAATTCCACCTCGCGGTGCAGAAGCTACATGCCTTCTGCTCCGAGGATATGGGCGGCTTCTATCTCGACATTCTGAAAGACCGCCTGTACACGGCCGGGGCAGATTCCGCTGCTCGTCGTTCTGCACAGAATGCGCTGTATCACATCACCCAGTCGCTGGTGCGTCTGATTGCGCCTATCCTGAGCTTCACCGGCGAAGAGGTATGGACGGTGCTGGGGGGCAAGCAAGAGGTGAGCGTATTCGAGCAGCAATGGTATGCCTTGCCGGAACACGGGCTGGAAACTGCCAAGATCGAAACGTGGCTGGATGTGCTCAATGTCCGGGAACTGGCAAACAAGAAGATCGAAGAAAAGCGCGCGCAAAATTTGCTGGGTTCTTCCCTGCAGGCGGAGTTGGACATCTACACATCCGGCAAGACATATGAATCGCTCAAGCAGTTGGGCGATGATCTGCGCCTTGTGTTCATCACCTCGCGCGCAACATTGCATCAGCGCGCAGGCGGCGAACTGGAAGTGGAAGTCGCGCCGAGCACGCACACCAAGTGTGACCGCTGCTGGCATTACCGCGCGGATGTGGGTAGCGAGCTTGCGCATCCCACGCTGTGCGGGCGCTGCGTGAGCAACCTGTTCGGCGGCGGCGAGGCGCGGCGTTATGCCTGAGCAAATCGAAATCGTTCCCTCGAAGCAAAGCGGAGGAGGGTACGCACGCTGGTTTGTACTCGCGGCGCTGGTCATCGTCCTGGATCAGTGGGCCAAATACGCCATCCTGCATCATTTCTTTCAGGGTGAAACACTTGCCGTCACCCCATACTTCAACCTGACTTTGGCATATAACCAGGGCGCGGCATTCGGCGCGCTCAATGAAGCGGGCGGCTGGCAGCGCTGGCTGTTCTCGGCGCTGGGCATCGGCGCTTCGGTATGGATCGCATTTATGCTGCGTAAGTACGGACAAAAGAAACTTTTCAGCATTGCGCTGGCCTTAATCATGGGTGGTGCGCTGGGCAATGTGGCGGATCGCTTTGCCCATGATGGCCTTGTGGTGGATTTCCTGGATTTCCACTGGGAAATGCACCACTTTGCCGTATTCAACCTCGCCGATGCCGCCATCACCTGCGGCGCGGCATTGCTGCTGCTGGAAAGTTATATCGATCATCGCAAGGCGCGCCATGCGCGGCCTGCATTGCCTGGAGAGTGAATGGAACTGTTGCTTGCCAATCCGCGTGGTTTTTGCGCCGGGGTTGACCGCGCTATCGAGATCGTCGAACGTGCGCTGGCGCTGCACGGCGCTCCGATCTACGTGCGCCACGAAGTGGTGCACAACAAATTTGTGGTGGACAGCCTCAAGGCAAAAGGTGCGATTTTCATCGAGGAACTTGCCGATGTGCCGCCCGGCAGCATCCTGATTTTCAGCGCGCACGGCGTTTCGCAAGCGGTGCGGCAGGAGGCCGAATCGCGCGGGTTGACGGTGTTCGACGCCACCTGCCCGCTGGTGACCAAGGTGCACATCGAAGTGGCGCGCATGCGCGACCAAGGCAAGGAAATCGTGATGATAGGCCACAAGGGGCACCCCGAGGTGGAAGGCACCATGGGCCAGGTTGCCGATGGGGCAGGCATGTACCTGGTGGAATCGCCGGAAGATGTGCTAAGGCTCACCGTGAAAGACGAAAACAACCTCGCCTTCGTCACCCAGACCACGCTCTCCATGGACGATGCGGGCGCGATCATCGCCGCCCTCAGGGCGCGGTTTCCCAATATCGTGGGCCCCAAAAAGGACGACATTTGCTATGCCACTCAAAACCGCCAGGACGCGGTCAAGCTGCTGGCGAAGCAATGCGACGTCGTGATCGTGGTCGGCTCGCCCAACAGCTCCAATTCCAACCGCCTGCGCGAAGTTGCGCGCAACATGAACATCCCGGCCTACCTGGTGGACAACGCCTCGGAACTCGATCCGGAATGGCTGAAAGGAAAAAAGCGCGTCGGCATCAGCGCCGGGGCTTCCGCGCCGGAAGTGCTGGTGCGCGAACTGGTGGAGCGCATCCGGAAAATCGCGCCCATAGATATACGCGAGATCGAGGGTACGGAAGAAAGCGTGGTCTTCCCGATCCCGAAGAGCCTGCAGGGCGAGAGTGCGTAACGACGGCCCCCGCAGGGGCGTCTTCCGTGTCGTGTATCCATTGTTTTAATTTGATATTTGCAGCGCAAAAGTTTTTTGCGCCATTTAACCCCTTTTCCTGAGCTCCTCCGTTTATAGAGATCAAGCCCTGCGATTTCGCAAGGCTGCCCGATCGATCAACAATAAACAGCGAGGATGCGATGAATACATTTTCCAAAAGCCTTGTGGTTGCCTGCCTGTTGCTGCTGGCCGCTTGCGCCAATCAGGATCAGCAGAGCCCGGCCCCGGCCCAATCCGATAATCAGTCTCCCCACAACCAGACACAATCCCAGCCCCAATCGAATCAGCCGCCCTCCACGGTTGCCGTGCAGCCGGAGGAACCCACCCTTCTCGAGAGCAAGCCTTACTCCGTCAACGCGCCGGCGGCAAGCGGGCAGGCGAGACAGCAATACGAAGCTGCCGATGCCGCCAAACCCCGCATGGCCGCAAAGGCGGCGGCTGGCGCGTCCGTAACAAGGGAGGCCAATGTTTATTTGGCCCCGCCTGCGCCTTATGTCGCTTCCCCCAACGTGCAGCCGGATCGCGAGCAATACGCCAAGATCGACGAAAACCCGGTCAAGCAGGTGGCGGAATCGCCCGTTTCCACTTTCAGCGTGGATGTGGACACCGGCTCTTATTCCAACGTGCGGCGCATGCTGAATGCAGGCCGCCTGCCACCCGCCGATGCCGTGCGGGTGGAGGAAATGGTCAATTATTTCCCCTATGCCTATGCGCTGCCACGCGGCAATGCGCCATTCGCGGTACATACCGAAATAGCGCCCGCGCCGTGGAACCCTAACCATCAACTTCTGCGCATTGGCATCAAGGGGCAGGATGTGGCGAAGAACAACCTGCCTTCGGCCAACCTGGTATTCCTGGTGGATGTTTCCGGTTCCATGGATTCCCCGGAACGCCTGCCGCTGCTGAAATCCGCGCTCAAGCTCCTGATCAATCAATTGCGCCAGCAGGATCACGTCTCGCTGGTGACTTATGCTTCCGGCACGCAGGTGGTGCTGGAGCCGACTTCCGGCGCGCACAAGGCAAAAATCATCGCAGCGCTGGAAAACCTGCGGCCCGGCGGCTCGACCTATGGCGCGGGCGGGATCAAACTGGCCTATGACATGGCGCAACAGGGCTACATCAAGGGCGGCATCAACCGCATCATGCTGGCTACTGATGGCGATTTCAATGTTGGCATCACCAATTTCGAGACATTGAAGAACATGGTCGAGGAAAAGCGCAAGGGCGGTGTGTCGCTCTCCACCCTGGGCTTCGGCGTGGGCAACTACAACGACAGGCTCATGGAGCAGTTGGCGGATGCCGGAAACGGCAATTATTCGTACATCGATACCCTCAACGAGGGCCAGAAGGTGCTGGTGAACGAGATGACCTCCACGCTGGCGACAATCGCCAAGGACGTGAAAATCCAGATCGAATTCAATCCCGATGTGGTGAGCGAATACCGGCTCATCGGCTACGAGAACCGTATGCTGAAGCGCGAGGATTTCAATAACGACAAGGTGGATGCGGGTGACGTGGGTGCCGGGCACACCGTGACCGCGCTTTACGAGCTGACGCTCAAGGGCCAGCCGGGCACTGTTGACCCGTTGCGCTATGGCAAGGAGAAGAACCAGTCCGAAGCCAGGCCGGTCGCGGAAAAATCCGGTGAACTGGCCTTCCTGCGCATGCGCTACAAGGCTCCGGATGGCGATGTCTCCAAATTAGTCGAATGGCCCTTGCATCGCGATGATGTCAAATCCAGCTTTGCCCAGGCCAGCGCGGAATTCCGGTTCGCCGCCGCTGTGGCCGCTTTCGGCCAGCAGTTGCGCGGCGGGAAGCACACCGGGAGCATGAGCTACGGCGAAATTGCCCGGATTGCATCGGAGTCTCGCGGTGAGGATGCCTTTGGCTACCGGGGCGAGTTCCTGCGGCTGGTGAACCTGGCGCAGTCGCTCTCCACCGGAAAGCCTGAGCCCGTGGTTGAAGATTAAGAAATCATCGTTCAAAAGGCAAGATTAGCCACGGATGAACACGGATTATCAGCGTACTGGGTTACTCATTTCCGTAGGTGTAGGCATCATGCAAATTACATGTTTTATCGGTGTTAATCCGTGTTCATCCGTGGCCAATGCGGTTTTCAGGATCATGTAGCCATCACGGACATGCTCACTTATACTGCTGGCCCATGCATGATGAGGCAGCCGACGAACAATTGATGGAACGCTATCGTGATGGTGATGCAGGGGCATTCGATGTCCTGTATCACCGCCACAAGGGCGGGCTATACCGCTATTTGCTTCGGCTGTGCAAGCACCGGGACGTGGCGGAGGAGCTGTTCCAGGATGTATGGAGTAACATCATCCGCAGCCGGGAGCGCTATCAGCCCAGCGCAAAATTCACCACGTTCCTGTACCAGGTTGCCCATAACCGGCTGATAGACCATGTCCGCAAAAGGCCCGAGATCAGCCTGTCGCTGGATGAGGCAGGCGAAGATGACGATCCCCCGGTAGAGCTGGTTGCCGCCGATCCCGGGGGTCAGCCGGAAATCATGGTTGATCGCAAACGCCTGGCCGAAAGCCTGGTCAAAGGGATAGCAGCCTTGCCTGCGCCGCAGCGCGAGGCGTTTTTGCTGCGCGAGGAGGCCGGCCTGTCGCTGGAAGAAATCGCGCTGGCGACCGGCGTTACGCCGGAAACGGCCAAGAGTCGGTTGAGGTACGCAGTCGCCAAACTGCGGGATGGATTGAGAGGCTGGGGTGAATCAGGAGGCTTGGGATGAGCCAGGATCGCGAATTTGAAAATTACATGCAGGGCAAGTCGGGCCTGTCGGATTTGTACGCCGATTTGCCGCAGGACAAACTGCCCAGTCACCTGGATGCCGCCATCCTGGCGGAGGCGCACCGGGCGGTGGGCGCGCGCCCGGGCGGCAAGCCCAGGCGGAGCTGGGTAATCCCCCTTTCCATGGCCGCCAGCCTGTTCGTGGCAGTCATCATCGGCCTGCAATTGCCCTATCTGCTGCCGGGGGGCAGCGTGCCGAGCCAGATGCGGCAGGAAGAAAAGCACCAGGAAGAAAAACACCAGGAAGAAAAACAAAAGGCAGCAAAAATGGAAATGGCTGCGGCGGACAGAAGTGCGCCACCGCCTGCGGCGCCAGCTAAAGTAGCGCCTGAACAGAAGCAGTCCCGGGCTCAAGCGAACAATCAACCTGGAGTGCCGCCTGCCGAACCAGCGCCGGTGACGCTGGCTGCGAAAGCGGTCATCTCCCTGAATGCGGCCGCTCCCCAGCGGGTACCGCCCGAGCCTGCACCGACGATGGCGAAACCGGCGCAAGCTTTCGATAAGAAACCGATGGATGCCATGGCTGTTGCGCCTGCAGCCCCGGTAGAGGCCCCACCTGTTGTTGCGGAGAGGCCAGCTCGCCTGTATGAGCAGGCGGAACCCGGCAACGGGGCGGCGCTCAAGAAAGAGCGAAGGCAGCGCTCCAGCGCCGAAGGCAATGCAGCCGATTATTCCACGCAGCCTGCGGCGGCTGCCGGAACAATCGTGGCTGCGCCCGAGACTGCCGGGCTGGCAAGTCCTCAGGCGGAAACCAAGGCCGATATGGTGAACCTGCCTCCGAAAGAATGGCTTGCCCGCATTCGGCAGCTAAAGCAGCAAGGCAAGACGGACGAAGGCAAAAAAGAATTGGCTGCTTTCAGGAAACGCTATCCGGATTATTCCGTACCCAAGGATCTGGAGACCCGCTGAAGCGCCGGGCTGGCATCAGCCCGGCTTTCATCGGTAATGTGCTACGCAGGCAATGTGTGTTACTTGGCCTGCCGGTTTATTTCGCCCGCCAGGTTCTGATCTATCAGCATGATCTCGATGCGGCGGTTTTTCTGGCGCCCCTCAGGGGTATCGTTCGAGGCCACAGGGTCGTATTCGCCCCTGCCTGAGGCCACCATACGCTCGGGCGGGATACCGACTTCCTGGAGAAAGCGCACCACGTTGGTCGCCCGTGCGACGGAAAGCTCCCAGTTGGTCGGGAAGGTTCCCTGCAGGGCCTTGGCCACCGGCACATTGTCGGTGTGTCCCACGACGCGGATGACCTTATTGTCATATTTTTTCAGCGCCTCGCCGACTTTTTTCAGTACGTCCTTGCCGCCCGGTTTCAGTGCTGCACGGCCCGAATCGAAGAAAATCTGCTCTGCCAGATCCACTGTCAGCATGTTCTGATATTGCCTCACCTGGAGCTGGCCTTTTTCCACTTCCTTGGACAAACCCTGCACCAATGCGTCGTATTGCTGCTGCCGCTGTTGCGCGGAGGAGAGCAATTCGGCATTCTTTTGTTCCAGGGAGCCTACCTGCTGCTGCATGGCGGAGTTTTGTTGTTTTATCGCTGTGGCCTGCTGCTCGCCGGAGGTCACCTGTTGTTTCAACGCGGTGTTCTCCTGCTCCAGTGAGGTCTTCTGCTTTTTCAACGATGAGATTTCATCGTTTTTCGCAGTTTGCATCTTGTCAAACTCGCCGGTGCTGACGCAGCCGCTTGCCGCAAATGCTGCAACTAGAACTGTAATGCCGATGTGAATCTTCCTAACCATCTCAATACCCTCCCAATTTACTGCGTTAAAATATCCCGGATTAGCAGTTAGATTATCGCGAAATGGCAAACACAATGCAAAGTCAAAATGATTTCCAGGACTTGTATAATTGACGGCCTGCTCACTAGCTACCAACATGCCATTATCTCTCGAAAGTCTGCAACCGCGTTCCGTCTGGTCCCATTTTGCCACGCTGTGCGCGATCCCGCGCCCCTCGCTGCGTGAGGCGGCGCTGAGGGAGCACCTGATTGAGTGGGCACAGGCGCACGGCATTACCGCCACCGTGGATGGCGTGGGCAACCTGATCCTGAAAAAGCCCGCCAGCCCCGGCTGCGAGGGCAGCCCTGGCGTGATCCTGCAAGGTCATCTCGACATGGTGTGCCAGGCCAATTCCGGGACTCGGCATGATTTCGAGCGCGACCCGATCAAGACGCAGGTGCGCGACGGATGGGTGGTAGCGGATGACACCACGCTGGGTGCGGACAACGGCATGGGCGTGGCGCTGGCGCTCGCCGCGCTGGAAGAGCCGGGGCTGGCACATCCGCCGCTGGAGGTGCTACTCACAGTGAACGAGGAATCCGGCATGGACGGTGCGCGCGGGCTGGCTCCCGGCGCATTGCAGGGCAATACGCTGATCAATCTGGATACCGAGGAGTGGGGGCATTTCTATCTGGGCTGTGCGGGCGGCGTGGATGTGGAAGTGCGCCAGAATTGCGACCAGGAAGGGTTGCCTCCTGACTTTGCCCTGGTGGGCTTCGATGTGAGCGGGCTGCGCGGCGGTCATTCCGGCATAGACATACACTTGATGCGCGGCAATGCGATCAAGCTGCTGGCGGAGGCGCTACGTGATCTCTCCTCGCACTGCGACCTGCGCCTGATCGAGATGGGCGGCGGCACGGCGCGCAACGCCATCCCGCGCGAGGCATACGCGGTGTGCGCGCTGCCGGCCACGATAGCCTCGACCATCGATCCCTGGGTGCAGCACCGGCATGATGCGTGGCGGCAGCGCTATGCGGAAAGCGACGCGAACATCTCTTTCGCCTGCTCGCATCTCGACACGCCTCCGGGCACGTCCCTGACGGGCGCATCGCTTAAAAACGCGGAGCGCGAGCGGGTGCTTGCCTTCCTCGACATCGCCGCGAACGGCGTCTCGCGCATGAGCGAAGATTTTCCGGGAGTGGTGGATACTTCGGACAATCTAGGTGTGGTGCGCCTGGTGCAGGGCATGTTCAGTGCCACCTTCAAGGTGCGCTCATTGGATAATGCACGCGCGAATGCGCTGGCCGACAAGCTGGTTTCATATGCTGCCAGTTATGACCTCGAAGCATGGAAGGATGGCGCCTATCCGGGCTGGACGCCGAATCCGTCATCCGCCTTGCTCGCCTTGTGCCAGCAGGTTTACACCGAGCAATTCGGCTACCCCGCCAGCCTGCAGGTGATACACGCCGGACTGGAATGCGGCTTGCTCGCCGCCAGCCATCCGCAACTGGACATGATTTCCTTCGGCCCGGACATCAGGGGCGCGCATGCCCCGGGAGAGAGAGTGGAAATTGAGTCGGTGGCACGCTGCTGGCAATTGCTCCAGGCGGTATTGCGGGCACTGGCAGGCCGTTAGCATAGCGGCCATATCTGCCGTGCGACCCCTCACTGGGTGCGTGCCCGCTCTCGTGCCGTTCCCGGCGAACGATTTGATTTTTTGCCAATCGAACGAATCGTACCCGGAGACATTTGGTCAATTATGAATCTACTCGAATATTTCCCCTCCCCCGGACAGTTCCTTGCACCCTTTGTTTTCGCCGTGGTGATATACGGCGTGCGTTACGTGGTGATGGCCACCGCGGGGTTTATTGCGGCGAAGGCCGGTTTGGGGCGCGCGCATGCGGGAGCACCGGCGGTGTTCGATGCATGGCGAAACGTGCAACGGGAATTGGCGTATTCGCTCGTAACGGTACTCGCCTTCGGCCTGATTAACGCTGCCCAGTTCGGCTGGGGGTGGGTGGAACACAGTCAGATATACCTCGATCTTTCCGCTTATCCCGCATGGTGGTTCTGGTTCAGCATTCCGGTGATGCTTGCGCTGCACGACACCTTCTTCTACTGGCTGCACCGTGCGATGCACACGCGCTGGCTGTTCCGGTTGACCCATCTCGTGCACCATAAATCTGTGTATCCCACCGCTTACGCCGCCTACAGTTTTCACCCGGCCGAGGCATTCGGCGAGGCGTTCATCGTCGTGGCCATCATCTACATGGTTCCGGTGCATCCGCTGGCCTTCCTGATTTTCCAGACGATCTCGACTGCCTATAACGTTTACGGACATTGCGGGCGCGAGTTCTACCCAAGGGGGATGGCGACTCCTGGCTGGGACGCTGGTTCAACACCTCAACCGCGCATGCGGCGCACCATGCGCGGGGGCACTACAACTACGGGCTGTATTCCCTGGTCTGGGACAGGCTGATGGGAACGGTGGATCCTGCATACAAATAGCATGGCATGAAGCCGGAGATGCCTCGACATGCGGGAACCCGGGGGCCCGTTTCTGCAAGGGGAATGCAGACCCCCACATGAGGAGGGCAATTCCGCCACGGTGGTGTTAACATTAAAATCATGCATCCCGCCCAGTCCGACAAACCCCTGAAGCTCATCGACCCGAAAATGGCGTATATCGCCAGGAATCCCTGGGCATTTGCGCTCGGTGTGCTCAAGGATTTCCAGACCAACCAGGGCCTGCTGCTGGCCGGAGCGGTTGCCTATTACGCGCTGCTCTCCATCGTGCCGCTGCTCATCCTGATGGTGATCGCGCTGTCGCATGTGGTTGACCGCGCCGCGCTGTTCCAGATGCTGGGCTTGGCGCTGGAATATGTGGCCCCGGGCCAGGGCAAGGCGGTGGTGGGGGAACTGCAATCTTTTCTCGATGGGCGGGAAGCGGTCGGCTGGGTGTTGCTGGCCACCATGCTGTTTTTTAGTTCGCTGGGCTTCAAGGTGCTGGAGGGCGCTATCTCGGTGATATTCCTGCACCGCATCGAGCACCGCAAGCGGCATTTCCTCGTTTCGCTGGTGCTGCTTCCTTTCGGCTATATCCTGTTCGTTGCTGCCGGGCTGTTTGTGGCCACGGTACTATCCGTGGACCTGGCGGCATTGGGCGACCGGCATGTGGCGTTCCTCGGTCACGAGATGTCGCTGGACAGCTTCTCGCGCGGACTGATCTATATCAGTGGGGTAGTAGGGGAAATCCTGCTTATGTCCGCGATTTATTATTTCATGCCTGTCGGCAGGCTGACCGCGCGCAGCGCGCTGATCGGGGGGGTAACGGCGGCGTTGCTATGGGAAATCGTGCGCCATGCGCTGGGATGGTATCTCAGCACGCTGTCCCAGGTGAGCGTGGTTTACGGCTCGCTTACCACCTCCATCATCGTGCTGCTCAGCCTGGAATTGGCGGTTACGATTCTACTGCTGGGAGCGCAGGTGATAGCGAGATACGAGTGCATTGAAACAGGGGATTAGCGGAGGCTTTCAGTCGCCGTGCATATCAGCCTGAAAGCATAAAATAGCCGGAATCACACGGCCAGAACCGGCAGTTTGTGCAAAATTTTCATACGGACAGTTGCGCGGAATGCCCGGACAGAATAGCATCGCTCCTTTCCGTTTTACGAATCAAGGTTTAACGAAACAGGGTGTTGCGAATCAATGCCTTACAAATCAAGAATATTCAGGAACGACAATGCAAAATCTTTGGAATGACACGGACGCCGCAGCCTGCGGCGGCGAACTCGAACTGCGTGTTTACACTTCGCGCCTGCTGGGGCAGGACAAGACACTGGTGCTGCACGGCGGCGGCAATACTTCGGTAAAGATCACCGAAAAGAACATATTAGGCGAAGAAGAGCCAATTTTGTATGTAAAAGGCAGCGGATGGGATTTGGAGACCATCGCCGCCGCCGGTTTTGCTCCCGTTAAACTGGGGCACCTGAAAAAGCTGGCGCAGTTGCCCGTGCTTTCCGATCCGGAGATGGTCAATCAATTGGTCACTCACCAGACCCGCGCTTCCGCGCCCGTGCCTTCGGTGGAAGCCATCCTGCACGCCATTCTGCCCTATCCCTATGTGGATCACACCCACGCCAATGCCATTGTTTCCATCACCAACACGGCGGATGGCGAAAAAAGAATACGTGAAATCTACGGCGATACCATGGTGGTCATCCCCTATGTCATGCCGGGCTTCGATCTCGCCCGCCTGTGTGCGGAGCGCTTCGCCGCCGAAGCTGGCCCCAACACCATAGGCATGGTGTTGCTGAACCACGGCATTTTCTCCTTCGGCAAGACCGCGAAAGAATCCTACGAGCGCATGATCGCCCTGGTGGGCCGCGCCGAGGATTATCTCAAGCGCAACAACGCCTGGGACGTGAAGTACGAAAGTGGCGCCGCAGTTCCCGCCGACATGTCCCTGGAGCAGGCCAAGTTGCGCGCCGGCATTTCAAAGGCGGCGGGCTTCCCGGTGATCCTGGCGCGCCATGCCGATGCCAAGAGCCTTTCCTTCGCGCGCCGGGCGGATCTGGCAACCATTTCGCAGCAAGGCCCGGCCACGCCGGACCATGTGATCCGCACCAAGCGCCTGCCCATGCTGGGGCGCGACGTGGCGGCCTATGTCGAGGGTTACAAGAAATACTTCGCCGCGCTCGAGCCGCAGGCGAAGGAGCGCAAGACCATCCTGGATACGGCTCCGCGCGTGGTGCTGGATGCTGAGCTGGGCATGTGCGCGGTGGGCAAGAGCGCGGGCGAGGCGAGCATCGTGTCGGACATTTACGGCCACACCATGGACATCATCCTGCGCGCCGTGGCGCTCGGCGGCTTCAAGGCGCTGCCCGCGAAAGATATTTTCGACGTGGAATATTGGGACCTGGAGCAGGCCAAACTTCGCAAGGGCGGCAAGCCGGCGGCATTTGCAGGCGAGGTGGCGCTGGTGACGGGTGCCGCTTCCGGCATCGGCAAGGCCTGCGTCGAATCCCTGCTGGCGCGCGGTGCGGCGGTGGTTGCGCTGGATCTCGACGCCAAGGTTTGCACCCTGAAAAACGGCGCGAATTTCCTCGGCCTGCAATGCGACCTTACCTCGGAAGCTCAATTCAAGTCCGCATTGAAGCAGACGGTGGAAAAATTCGGCGGGCTGGATATGGTCGTGCTGAACGCAGGCATCTTCCCCGGCGGCTGCCGCATAGAATCGCTCAAGACCGAGGAATGGCAGAAAGTGATGCGCATCAACCTCGATGCCAACCTGATGCTGATGCGCGAATGCCACCCTTTCCTGAAGCTTGCGCCGCGCGGCGGGCGCTTGGTGGTGATCGGCTCCAAGAACGTCCCCGCGCCCGGCCCCGGCGCTGCTGCTTACTCCGCCTCCAAGGCCGCACTCAACCAACTGGCGCGCGTAGCGGCGCTGGAGTGGGGCGCGGACAACATCCGCATCAACTCGCTGCACCCGAACGCCGTGTTCGATACCGGCCTGTGGACGCCGGAAGTGCTGGCCTCGCGCGCCAAGCACTACGGCCTCACAGTGGACGAATACAAGAGGAACAACGTGCTCAAGACCGAAGTGACCAGCAAGGATGTGGCGGAACTTACGGCGGAGATGTGCGGCCCCTTGTTCGCCAAGACCACGGGGGCATGGCTGCCGGTGGACGGCGGGAATGACAGGGTCATCTGATTTACTGGAAATGGATATTGAAGCAATCTAGGAGAAGCTAACGTGACAAAACAAAAATCCGTGCTGGGTGTCATCGGCGGCAGCGGCGTGTACGACATAGACGGCCTGACCAACAAGCGCTGGGAGACCGTAACGTCGCCCTTCGGCGCGGCCTCCGACCAGTTGCTGTTCGGCGAGCTTAACGGCCAGCAACTGGTATTCCTGCCGCGCCACGGGCGCGGGCACAAGATACCGCCCTCCGAAATCAACTTCCGCGCCAACATAGACGCGCTCAAGCGCGCGGGCGTCACCGAGGTGATCTCGGTGAGCGCAGTGGGCTCGCTGCGCGAACACCTCAAGCCCGGCATGTTCGTGATCGCAGACCAATTCATAGACCGCACCTTTGCGCGCAACAAATCCTTCTTCGGCACCGGGATTGTGGCGCATGTCTCCATGGCGCACCCGGTTTGCTCGCGCCTGGGCGACCACCTCGAGGCCGCCGCGAAAGATGCAGGCATCACCGCCATGCGCGGCGGCACCTATATGGTGATGGAAGGACCGCAATTTTCCAGCCTGGCCGAATCCGAGCTTTACCGCACCT
>JBGPSQ010000008.1:0-29983 GCA_041490205.1 Gallionellaceae bacterium | reverse complement strand
CCTGCAAGGGGGAGGGGATGGAAGTATGTAGGGTGGATAAAGGCACAACGTGCCGTATCCACCGTTTAGCTGGGTGGATACGCACTTCGCGTTTTATCCACCCTACGGATGCTGACAACATGCCACGCGCTTGCTCCAGCAAATCCCCTCAATGCGTCCAATGCACCCGCAATAAATTCTGTTCCGGGTTGTAGTGGAATTCCAGTTCTCCCTGGTAAGCGTGATGTATCGCTTCGCCGATCTCGCGGGCGAGGTGGATTTCGGTGGTGGTCACCAGCATCGTTCCGTCCTTTTCTTCCGTATCCATGATGCGCTTGAGCGGATGGTTTTCGCGTTCGCGTTTCTCCACGTTACGCACCAGATGCATGATCTCGTCGTGGTGCGTGGCGAAGAAGCCGCCGTCCAGGGTCAGGAATCCGGCGGGGAAGCGGTCGTGGATGCGCAGGCAGGCGGGGCAGCTGTGCTGGTGCGCACCCTCCGGCGCCTTGAGCCATTGCCAGCGCCCTTGATGGTACACAGCGCCGCATTGCGGGCAGGCGGTGGGTTCGGCCAGCTTGCCTTTGATCCTGTAGGCGTCGTGCACCAGTTCATCCACTATGCGTGCATGGCGGATGGGGTGAAAACCAGTGGGGATGGTTGTTTGACTCATGATAGCCTCCTGTTCAACTGAAACATTTTGAGGATGAGTGCTTGTTGCGCGGGATGGGAGAAAGGCAATTCCGGGTTGCGAATGGCGATTCATCCTTACTGCGTAAACGTCAGAATAGCACTTTTGCAGCCGGAGGTATATCGGGTTGCCACCCGATATTTTTCATTTAAAACGCCATCGCTTGGTGGTAGAGTAGTGTTCATCAAGCTGGAGCACTCAAATGAAAAAAATATCGCACAGCAAAATCAAACCCCTTGAGCCCTCGCAGTTATATAAGCACTGCGACTCCGCGCACCTGAATTTCAAGACCACGGCAGAACTCGAGGATTTGTCCGAAATCGTCGGCCAGGCACGCGCCGTGGAGGCGATCCGCTTCGGCGTTTCCATACGCCGCGATGGTTACCATGTATTCGTGCTGGGCCCGGCAGGCGCCGGGCGCTATTCGCTGGTGGCCAGGGAGCTTGGGGGCAGGGCGGCAACAGAGCCATCGCCCCGCGACTGGTGTTACGTCAATAATTACGAAGCCCCGCACAAGCCGCAGGCCATCAGCCTGCCTCCCGGGCGCGGCGAGCAGTTCCAGCGCCACATGCGCCAGTTTGCGGAGGAATTGCGCAGCGTGATTCCTTCGGCATTCGAGAGCGACGAATACCACAGCCGCATCGAGGCGATGAACGAAGACTTCAAGCGCCGCCAGGAGGATGCGATAGAGGAATTCGGCAAGCTGGCGCGCGAGAAGGGCATCGGGCTGATCCAGACGCCGAGCGGTTTTGCGCTGGCGCCGCTCAAGAACGATGAGGTCATCACGCCGGACGAATTCGAGAAATTGCCGGATGAAGAACAGCAGCAGTTCAAGCAGCAAATCCGCGAACTCGAAGAGCAGTTGCACAAGGTCATCCACCATTTTCCGCGCTGGCGGCGCGAGCACCACGCGAAAATCCGCGACTTCAACCGCGAGACCATCGGGTTGGCGGTGGCGCACCTGATCGAGGAATTGCGCGGCAATTATCAGGACTTGCCGGAAATCCAGACCTATTTCGAGGCCACGCAGGCCGACCTCATCGAAAATGCGGGCGAGCTGCACGAACCGGTCAACGCCGAAGGGCTGGAGGGCGTGGCGACGGACACGCCGTTGCAGCGTTACCAGGTCAACCTGATCGTGAAGGATGGCACCTCCCCGGGGGCGCCGGTGGTGTATGAAGACCATCCCACCTATCAGAACCTGATCGGGCGCATCGAGCATATTTCGCACATGGGCACGCTGGTGACCAATTTCACCCTGATCAAGCCGGGTGCGTTGCACCGCGCCAACGGCGGCTATCTGATACTGGACGTGGGCAAGCTGCTGATGCAGCCTTATGCCTGGGAAGGACTTAAGCGCGCGCTGCAGACGCGCGAGATCCGCATCGAGTCGCTGGGGGAATATTTCGGCCTGGCCAGCACGCTCTCGCTGCAACCGCAGCCCATTCCGCTGGACGTGAAGCTGGTGCTGTTCGGCGAGCGCATCTTCTACTACCTGCTGCACCAGCTCGATCCGGATTTCTCCGATCTGTTCAAGGTGGCGGCGGATTTCGAGGACGAGGTGGAGCGGACTTCCGAAAACAGCATGCTGTATGCGCGCATGATCGCCTCCCTGGTGCGCAAGCACAAGCTGCGCCCCTTCGGTCAGTTGGCGGTGGCGCGCCTGATCGAGCACAGTTCGCGGCTGGCGGGAGATTCTTCCAGGCTGGCCACTCATGTGCGCAGCCTGAACGATTTGCTGATCGAGGCCGAACATTTCGCCCAGGCGGAAAATCACGAGACAGTGGCCACCGAGGACGTGCAACGGGCGATAGATGCGCAAATCCACCGCGCCAGCCGCCTGCACGAAAACATCCTCCGGCAGATACTCGATGGCACGGTGCTGATCGATACGGACGGCGTGCGAGCCGGACAAGTGAATGGCCTGGCCGTGATTGCCTTGGGCAGCCATGAGTTTGCACAGCCGACGCGCATCACCGCCACCACGCGGCTGGGCGAAGGCAACGTGGTGGACATCGAGCGCGAAGTTGAACTCGGCGGGGCGATACACTCCAAGGGCGTACTGATCCTGTCTTCCTTCCTTGCTGCGCGTTATTCCCATAACACCCCGCTGTCGCTCAACGCCAGCCTGGTGTTCGAGCAGTCCTATGGCGGAGTGGAAGGCGACAGCGCCTCGCTCGCGGAATTGTGCGCCCTGCTCTCGGCATTGTCCGGCCTGCCCATCAAACAGGGGCTGGCGATCACCGGATCGGTCAACCAATACGGGCAGGCGCAGGCGATAGGCGCGGTGAACGAAAAAATCGAGGGTTTCTTCGATGTGTGCAAGGCGCGCGGGCTCACCGGCAAACAGGGCGTGCTGATCCCCGCCTCGAACGTCAAGCACCTGATGCTGCGAAACGACGTGGTGCAGGAAGTGATAGCCGGGCGTTTTTCCATCCATGCGGTGGAAAATGTGGATCAGGCAATGGAATTGCTGACCGGCATCCCTGCCGGAGAGCCGGATGCAGAAGGAAACGTGCCGGAAGGCTCGGTCAATTACATGGTGACGGGGCAATTGATGCTGCTCTCGCAAATGCGCAAGGAATTTGCCAGCCGCCAGAACGGGGCGCAGCGGCCACCACGCGGAAAGACGGGAGCCAAACCGAAGAAAAGTTAGTCGAAATACAGGAGGTATTCATGGCTATCATCGGCATTGATCTGGGCACATCCAATTCGGCGGCTGCCGTATTGCGCGGCGGCAGGCCGGTCATCATCCCGAGCGCCGAGGGCGTGAGCCTGGGCGGCAAGGCGTTTCCCAGCTACGTGGCGGAGGCCGCCGACGGACAGATGATCGTGGGCGAACCGGCCCGGCGGCAGGCATCCTCCAACCCGGAGGGCACCACCACGGCTTTCAAGCGCCGCATGGGCAGACGCGAGAAGATACGCTTGCGCACCCATGAATATTCTCCCGAGCAACTTTCCGCTTTCCTGCTGCAAAAGATCAAGCGTGACGCTGAGTCCTTCCTGGGTGAGCCGGTGAGCAAGGCCGTTGTCACCGTTCCCGCCTACTTCGACGATAACCAGCGTTCCGCCACCAAGGATGCCTGCCGCATCGCGGGGCTGGAGGTGGTGCGCCTGGTCAATGAGCCTACCGCCGCGGCGCTTGCCTATGGGCTGGATCGGCTGGAGCAGGAAATGCGCATTGCGGTGATCGATTTCGGCGGCGGCACGCTGGATGTCACCATCATGGAATTCGGCAAGGGCGTGTTCGAGGTGAAGGCTACCAGCGGCGACACGCAACTGGGCGGCACCGACATGAACCAGAAGCTGTTCGAGCACCTGGCCGAGCGCTTCAAGAGCGAGACCGGCATTGACCTGAGGAAGGACGACAAGGCCGCCGCGCGCCTGATGGAAGCGGCGGAAATGGCCAAGATCGAGCTGACCACCGCCACCACCACACACCTCAGCTTGCCCTATATCTCAGCAGTCGCGGGCGAACCCAGGCATCTCGAAATGGACCTGTCCCGCACCGACCTGGAGCGCGTGGTGCGTCCCATCATCGAGCGCTGCCGCGGGCCGGTGGAGCAGGCGCTGCGCGATGCGGGCGTCACGCCGGACAAGGTGGATAAGGTCGTTTTCGTAGGCGGCCCCACGCGCATGCCCAGCGTGCGCAGCTATTTCGAGGGAATGTTCGGCAAGAAATCCGAGTCCGGCGTGGATCCCATGGAATGCGTGGCCAGCGGCGCGGCGATCCAGGCGGGCGTGCTGTCGGGCGAGGTGGGCGACATCGTGCTGGTGGACGTGACCCCGCTCACGCTGGGCGTGGAGACCCTCGGCGGCGTCGCCACCGCGCTGATTACCCGCAACACGCCGGTTCCGGTCAAGAAAACCGAAACCTTCACCACCGCCGCCGACATGCAGACCAGCGTCACCATCCATGTATTCCAGGGCGAACGTCCCATGTCCGCCGACAACGTGAGCTTGGGCGAATTCAACCTCGACGGACTGCCGCCCGCGCCGCGCGGCATGCCCAAGATCGAGGTGACGTTCGACATCGATGCGAACGGCATCCTCAACGTCACCGCCAAGGACACGGTCACAGGCAAGACCCAATCCATCCGCATCAGCGGCTCGACCCGCCTGAAAGAGGAAGACAAGAACCGCATGATCCAGGAAGCCGAGCACCACGCCGAGGAGGACAAGAAGCGGCGCGAGGAGGCCGACAAGCTGAACAGCGCCGATTCGATCTGCTACGAGGCCGAGCGCATGCTGGGAGAATTTTCCGAGAAAATCACCGCTGATATGAAAGGCAAGATCGAGGCCGCGCTGCGCGAAACGCGCGGGGCTATTTCCAAGCGGGATGTGGCCGCGGCCGCCGATCGCGCCGAGGGCTTGCGCAAGCTGCTCAAGGAAGCGGGAGTGGCCATCTATTCGCAGCAGCCTGGCGCCGGGGTCTATAGCCAGACTCCCTATGCCAAACCGGAAGCGGGCGGGGGCGAGCGCGTGGTGGATGCGCAGTTCCGCGAGACGAAATAGACGGCGCTACTCCATCGAGGAGCCGTGTAGGTCGGGTTAGCGGCTTTGCCGCGTAACCCGACGGAGCAAGCTGGAGGTTTCCATGAATTGTCGGGTTACGCTGCGCTAACCCGACCTACGAAACTGTGTATCGCTGGTTACGGAAGCGTCAGATCGGCAAGATGCCATGCCATTTTCAGGCTGAATCCCCTGCTGCGGTAGTAACGGTAGTTCGACATTAAAGATATGAACCTGGCAAATGTACGAGGCATGGCTATCTCCTTTTCATTACATTGCTGGCGAGTGAATTTAAACGTCAATCACGGACACACACCGGCAATCAGGATGCTGTACTGCCGGATGGACGCAGTATCAGTTTCAGCGTACACGATCCATCATGTTCGAAACGGACGAAGTTCAATTCAGTAGGAATGGCATTGCCCTGCTTGTTCAGCCCCAGGAAAATGTGGCCGCAACGGCTGATAAAATCAAGCTTCGGGTTGACCCGCCCTTGTTGAATCAAGGCGATCTCCGAGAGATGCGGAAACAGGCAGGAAATGTGCTGCCAGGCCAGTTCGCCCAGCCGATAGCCAAACAGACTCTCAACTGGCTTGCTGCAATCCTGGATCAGGCCATCTTCATCCAGCAACAACGACGGAGGCTCATCCCAATCAGCAGGGCGTTTCTTTGGCAGTTTATTCATTGATGGATAAGGATAATTGTGGGGTTTGATGGCGTCATTGCTTTCCATGTGCAGGTTCATAACTCTCTCCTTGAACAAGGATTGAAGGAAACGAATTTCGGGGGTGAAGATTAAGGCATACTGATTTAATTATGTATTCGTAGAAATACGTAGAGGTAACTACTGACATTTGATGGTTTGTAACGCCCGTAAGTTGACTTCTATCATGTCAATGTAAAGGCGGGGAACCGGGTGCGGCGAGGCAATACCGTATTCTGCCAACGGTCCCTTGGCTTGCTGACCGGTTGGGGTCATAATGAACACGCCATTTTCGGGAGTACCCTTCGAAAGGGGAAGACCATTTCCGATGCAAAGCGCGATTACTATGAAGTGCTCGGCGTAGCCCGCGACGCGGATGAAAAGGCGATCAAGGACGCGTTCCGTACGCTCGCGCTGAAATATCACCCCGACCGCAACAAGGATCCCGGCGCGACCGAACGGTTCAAGGAAATCGCCGAGGCATACGCAGTCCTTTCCGACCCCAAAAAGCGCGCGGAATACGACCATCGCGGTTTCGCGGGCGTATCCGGTTTTTCTCCCGAAGACCTGTTCGGCGGCATCAATTTCGGCGATATTTTTGGCAACGGAAATGGGGGCGGCGGGCTGTTCGATCATTTTTTCCGCCGCCACCCGGGGCCGCCCAGGGGCAGGGACATCGAGATGGTCCTTGATATTCCGCTCGCCCGGGTGGCGCAGGGCGGCGAGGAAACCGTGCGCTTCGGGCGCGACGCGGTATGTTCCGAATGCGGGGGCAGCGGCGCGGCCAAGGGTACGCAACCCAAGGCTTGTCCAGAGTGCCATGGCACCGGGCAGTTGACGCAGAGCCATCGCGAAGGCCGGGGCAATGTATTCATCCAGCAGATCAGCGTGTGCCCGGCCTGCCACGGCAGGGGCGTTGTCATCGAGCATCGCTGTCAGGCCTGCGCGGGCAGCGGCAAGGTGGTGCGCGAGGAGTCGCTCGCGATCACCATCCCTCCCGGCATCGAGGACGGCGTGGCGCTGAAAATTTCCGGCAAGGGCGAAGCCAGCACGGAAACCGGCGGCAGGCCGGGCGACTTGTATGTGGTGGTGCGCGCCGCGCCGGATTCACGTTTTACCCGCTCCGGCGCGGATCTATGGCGGGAGGAAACGATTTCCATTCCCGACGCCGTGCTGGGAACATCGCTCACCGTCCCGACGCTGGATGCGGACGCCAGCGTTACCGTCCCTCCCGGCACCCAGCCCGATGCGGTGCTGCGCCTGCGCGGCAAGGGGCTTCCGCGTTTTCAGGAAAAGGGACGCGGCGATCTTTACCTCAGGGTGAAAGTGCATGTTCCGGAACGCCTCTCGACGAAGGAGCGCGAACTGTACGATAAATTACAGGCGATGGGCGGATAAGGTGAAAGGCGATGAAGTGCCTTGAACATTCAGAGCCCGCGGCCCGCATCGGCATGCGCGGCATGGATGAGATGGCCGGGCGCGGCATGTTGATCCTGCCAGCCTGCGTCAAGGAGTGAAGAATGAAAAACCTGACACTCGGTTTTGGCGATGCGCTGCTCGTCGTCGATGTGCAAAACGACTTTCTGCCCGGCGGCAGCCTGGCCGTGGAGCGCGGCGATGAAGTCGTGCCGCTGCTCAACCACTGCCTTGCGCTGTTTGCCGGAAAAAAATTGCCCGTCTATGCTTCGCGTGACTGGCATCCGCCCGACCACATTTCGTTCCGCGCGCGAGGCGGGCCGTGGCCGCCGCATTGCGTGGCGGGCACCCATGGAGCGGAATTCTCCGCCAGCCTCATGCTGCCGCCGGGCGCGGGCATCATCAGCAAGGCCGACACCCGCGAGCGCGATGCCTATTCCGCTTTCGGCGGAACCGACCTGGACCGGCGCCTGAAAGCGGCGGGTGTGCGGCGGCTGTTTACCGGCGGGCTGGCCACCGACTACTGCGTGCTGAACACGGTGAAGGACGCGCTGGCGCTCGGTTACGAGGTCTTCCTGCTCATCGACGCCGTGCGCGCGGTGGAGGCGCAGCCCGGGGACGGCGAGCGGGCGCTGGCGGAGATGCGCCGCCGGGGCGCGCGGGTAACCCTATCGGATGCATTGCTGCCATGAACAGCGAATCCAGCCTGCTGCTTACCGACCTCTACCAGCTCACCATGCTGCAAGGATATTTCGAGCGCGGCATGACGGAAACCGCTGCTTTCGAATTCTTCGTGCGCAAACTGCCGCGCGGCCGCAATTTCCTGGTGGCGGCTGGGCTGGAGCAGGTGCTGGATTTCCTCGAACGCGCGCGCTTCGCGCCCAGGGAACTGGAATGGCTGCGCGCCACCGGGCGCTTCCCTGCTGATTTCGTGGACTGGCTCGCCGCATGGCGCTTTGAGGGAGAGGTGGATGCGATGCCGGAGGGCACGCTGTGCTTTCCGGATGAGCCGCTATTGCGCGTGGTGGCCCCGCTGCCGCAGGCGCAATTGGTCGAGACGCGCATCATCAACCTGTTGCACTTTCAGACGCTGATCGCCTCCAAGGCGGCGCGCTCGGTACTGGCCGCGCCCGGCAAGCTGCTGGTGGATTTCGGCCTGCGCCGCGCACATGGCGCTGAGGCAGGTCTCCTGGCGGCGCGCGCCGCCTATCTGGCGGGGTATTCCGGCACCGCCACGGTGCTGGCGGGAATGCGCTTCGGTATTCCCGTATTCGGCACCATGGCGCATTCCTATGTGCAGGCGCACGACAGCGAGGTGGAGGCCTTCCGCACTTTCGCGCATGCCCAGCCTGACAACGCCGTGCTGCTGATAGACACCTACGACACCGAAGCCGCGGCGCGCAAGGTGGTGGCGTTGGCACATGAGCTGGCGGAAGAGGGCATCGCCGTCAAGGGCGTACGCCTGGACAGCGGCGACCTGGGCGAACTGGCGCGGCGGGTGCGGAGTATCCTCGACGACGGCGGCTTGCAGGCTACGACTATTTTTGCCAGCGGCGACCTCGACGAGTACCGCCTGCGCGATTTGCTGGCGAGCGGCGCGCCGATTGACGGCTTCGGCGTGGGCACCAGGCTGGTTACTTCCGCCGAGGCGCCCTATCTCGACTGCGCTTACAAACTGCAGGAATATGCAGGCCGGGCGCGGCGCAAGCGCTCCATCGGCAAGGCTACCTGGCCGGGGCGCAAGCAGGTTTGGCGCAGTTATGACGGGCAGGGCCGTATGACTGGCGATGTCATCAGCTTGCAGGGTGACAGCCAGCCGGGCGAGGAACTGCTGGTGTGTGTCATGCGCGACGGCAAGCGCCTGCTGCCGCAACCCGCCTTGCAGGAGGCGCGCGAGCACGCGCTACGCAATCTGCACCGGCTTCCCGCAACTTTATCAGCGCTGAATGAATCTCCTGCTTATCCCGTGGCGGTTGCCCCGGCCTTGCGCGAACTGGCTGCGGCGGTGGATGCGCAAGTGTAGTGAAAACGCCCCGGGTGGCTGGAGGAGCCAGGAAATGAATTTTTCGAGCGGCAGTTCGCTGCCTGGAGCCTTTCAGCAAGAATGAGTAAATGGCAAGGCAAGTTTTAAAGTGAGAATAACGTAAGTATTTATACTAATAGGCAAAATCTGGGCGATTGCACTAGTATGCATATTCACTTTGCATTAAAGCGGGTTCTGTAGCTTCAAAAGCCAAAGCTTATGAGGTGAGGCGTGATGCCTCGTTCAATGGACACTTCAGGATTCCTCAAGTGGCGGCCGCCACTTTGAACCGGGTTGTATTGAAGGGAGAAAGCTACATGATATATCTGAATTTGAGAAATCCGGATATTGCGACATGCCGCGCATTGCACAGCGGCCAGGGCGACTTGTTGTTTTGCCTGAGTGAGGAACGAATACTCTGCGATTATTGCTTGCCGTTCGGGGAGTCGTATTTTTGCCGTCACCCGCAATGCCTGGGAATTGCGGCGCGTACAGAAGCTCAGAATAATGCATCTGCCTTGCCCCGAGTGAGTTAGGAATTGAATGGATATGGTGACCCGATCGAATCAGGGCTACCGGCTATGGCTCTTCCGATGCTCCAGCGTTTGATCTCAGCAATAACAGTACCGCGCCACCGCCCCCCTGATTGGGCGGGGCTTCGCAGAAGGCCAGCACTTCCGCGCACTGGGTCAGCCAGTGCCGCGCTCGGATTTTGAGTATCCCCTCGCCGTTTTCCTTGTGCCGCCCCTTGCCGTGGATGATAAGCACGCAACGCAGATCGCGTTGAGTGGACTCGCGCAGGAATTCCAGCAATAGTTTGCGCGCTGCATCGCTGGTGAGCCCGTGCAGGTCCAGGCTGTCCTGAACCGGAATCTGCCCGCGCCGCAACTTGCGCAAGGTCATGCGCGAGATGCCGTTGCGCAGAAACTCCATGATCGGTTCATTCCCCGCACCGTGATCCGAGAGACTGTCCGCCGCGGCGGTGGCAGAAATGCCGCGCATCGGGGCAAGGGGTACGGGCTCCGGTTTGGGTTTTGCGGGCGTTGCGCGGTTGGAGGGCGCCAAGGGCGTGACACCCTCAAGCGCCTGCCGGAACAGATCGGCGTCCGCAGGTGCGGGCGGTTCCTTTTTGTCCTTCAAGGCTAGGCGTGCGCGGCCAGGTATTTGTCCGCGTCCAGCGCGGCCATGCATCCCGTGGCGGCGCTGGTGCAAGCCTGGCGGTAGATGTAATCCTGCACGTCGCCCGCCGCGAACACGCCGGGTATGCTGGTCGCGGTGGCGTCGCCATTGCGGCCGCCCTTGGTGACGATGTAGCCGTTGTCCATTTCCAGCTGCCCGGCGAAAATATCGGTGTTGGGTTTGTGGCCGATGGCGATGAACACGCCTGAAAGAGCGAAATTCTGCGTGGCGCCGGTTTCCACATTCCTGGTGCGCATGCCGGTTACGCCGCTGTCGTCGCCCAGCACCTCGTCCAGCACCTGCTTCAGTTGCAGCGTGATCTTGCCTTCCTTCACCTTCTCCATCAGCATGTCCACTTCGATGCGCTCGGCGCGGAACGTATCGCGCCGGTGCACCAGCGTCACATGCCGGGCGATATTCGCGAGATACATTGCCTCTTCCACGGCGGTGTTGCCGCCACCGATCACCGCCACATCCTGGTTGCGGTAGAAAAAGCCGTCGCAGGTAGCGCACCCGGAAACACCTTTGCCTTCAAATGCCTTTTCCGAAGGTAGGCCCAGATATTGCGCCGAGGCGCCGGTGGCGATGATGAGCGCATCGCAAGTGTAGATGCCGCTGTCTCCTTCAAGCACGAACGGTTTCTGCTTCAGCTTCGCGGTGTGGATATGGTCGAAAATGATCTGCGTGTTGAAGCGCTCCGCGTGCTGCTGGAAACGCTGCATTAGCTCCGGCCCCTGCACGCCGTTGACATCGGCGGGCCAGTTGTCCACGTCGGTGGTGGTCGTCAACTGGCCGCCCGCCTGAAGGCCGGTGATGAGCACGGGCTTGAGATTGGCGCGCGCGGCATAGACGGCGGCGGTGTAACCGGCGGGGCCGGAACCGAGAATGAGCAAGCGATGGTGCTGGGTGGTTTTTTCCATGATGAAGACTTTCAATATTCTGAAACACAAAGACGAAATTTAACAGTGGCGCGCCCCGCTGTCGAGTAAAATGCGTCCATCATGGTTTTACGCATAATTACCTTGCTGCTGCTCTCGGCGCTGGTCTTGGCCCCGGCCTGGGCCTACGATTCCCCCGCCATCCCGCCATTCATCGACGAAATGGTGGCCAAACACCAATTCAAGCGCGAAGAGCTGGCCCGCATATTCGAGCATGCGCAATACAAGCAGGCTGCCATCGACGCCATCACCAGCCCATCCACCCTCAAGCCCTGGGTGGACTACCGCGCCAACTTCGTCAACGATGCGCGCGTCGCCGCGGGCCTGAAGTTCTGGAAGAAAAATGAGGAAATCCTGCGCCGCGCCGAGGAACGCTATGGCGTGCCGCAGGAGGTCATCGTCGCACTGCTCGGCGTGGAAACCTTTTACGGCACGCAGGCAGGAACCTTCCGCACTGTGGATGCGTTGTCCACCCTGGCCTTCAACTACCCGCCGCGCGCCGCATTTTTCCGCAGCGAACTGGAACAATACCTCCTGCTCGCGCGCGAACAGCAATTCGACCTGCTCGCCGTGCGCGGGTCCTACGCAGGCGCGCTGGGCTGGCCGCAATTCATGCCCAGCAGCTACCGCAAATACGCGGTGGATTTCAACGATAACGGACGCATAGATCTGCTTAACGAGCGTGCCGATGCCATCGGCAGCGCGGCGAATTACCTCAAGCAATATGGCTGGGTGGCAGGCGAGCCCATCGCCATGCGCGCCAAGGTCAGCGAAGAAAACTGCCCCGGCGACATCAAGACCCAGCGCACCGTTTCCGGCTGGGCCGCAGCGGGCATCACGCTCCTCCAGCCTTTTCCGCCCGGCAAGGACAACGCCAAACCGGCACGGCTGCTGGATTTTACGGTGCAAGACGGCAAGGAATTCTGGCTGGCGTTCGGCAATTTTGATGTCATCATGACCTACAACAACAGCGCCTTCTATGCCATGACAGTGTTGCAACTGGCGGAAGCCTTGCGCGCCGCCAAGCATTAAAAAACCGCCGAGAGACCGCCTCGTTACCGGAGATTGGTCACCCGGCGCGCGCCGTTATAGCGTGACTGCCAGTAACGCATCTTCATATCCACGATCTCCACCTTCTTGCCCGTGCTGGGTGAATGGATGAATTGCGCGTTGCCGATGTAAATGCCCACATGGGAATAGGGCTTGCCCAGCGTGTTGAAAAACACCAAGTCTCCTGGCTGCAACTGCGTTGCTTTCAGGCGCTGGCCCACGCCGCTCATGTCATGGGCGCTGCGCGGCAGTTCCACCCCGCGGGTGTGGTGGTACACATGGCGTACAAAACCGCTGCAATCAAAGCCGGTTTTCGGCGATTCGCCCCCGTAATGGTAGGGCGTGCCGATCAGGCTCTTGGCATAGGGAATCACATCCCCCTTCGATCCGCCCGAATCTGATTGTTGCGGCGGCCTGGTGCTGGAGCACGCGGCCAGAAAAAGCATCAATAAAGCAGTGACAAATATCCTCATGCCCGCAATCTACGGCAATTGTGCCCTGTTTGTAAAGGGAAAATTATGCTTTTTGGGTTTCCCGCAACAGCAAAATCCCCAGCGCCAGCAGCGCAAATACTCCGCCGCCGTAGAAAGTAAGCGCGGCACCCAGGCCATCCCACAACAGCCCGGCCAGCGTACTGGCCGCCAGCATGGCCACCCCGCTGAAAAGATTAAAAAAACCATAAGCCGTGCCGCGCAGATCGGCGGGTGCGGCACCCGCCACCATCGCTGCCAGCAAACCCTGCGTCATCGCGAGATGCAGCCCCCACAACACCACCCCGGCAAACACAAAGCCTAGGTGATTGCTTGCCGCAAGCAACAGATCCGCCCCCACCAGCAACACCAGCCCAAACTTCAGCAGCGTGGTGTGGCGCATGGAATCGGCCAGCTTGCCGAAAGGGTAGGCGGCGAGCGCATAAACCGCATTCATCGCCACGAAAACCGCAGGCACCCAAGCCACGGCCAAGCCGCCCTGCATGGCGCGCAGCACCAGAAAAGCCTCGGAAAACCGGGCGAGGGTGAATATCGCCCCGAAAGCCACCACCCACCAATAATCCGCGCCCAGGCGCTTCAGGTTTGCCAGCGAAATGGGGTTGACCCCATTGCTGTTTTTCAGATGCTCCGGCTCCTGCACCCCGAAAAGCAGCAACCCCACCGCCAGGAATGCCGGGATCACCGCAAACCAGAAAACATGGCGGAAATTATCCGCAAGCAAAAGCATGAGTACGATGGCCAGCAGCGGTCCGAGAAAAGCCCCCACTGTATCCAGCGCCTGGCGCAGCCCGAAAGATGCCCCGCGCAAATGCGGCGGCGCAATATCCGCCACCAGCGCATCGCGCGGCGCACCGCGTATGCCCTTGCCGGTGCGGTCTATCAGGCGCGCGGCCAGTACCATGCCGGAGCTTCCGGCCAGCGCGAACAGCGGCTTGGAAAGCGCCCCCAGCCCATAGCCCAGCAGAGCCAGCAGCTTGCGGCGGCCCAGATAATCGCTCAAGGCCCCGGAAAAAACCTTCACTATTAGCGCCAGCGACTCCGCTGCGCCCTCGATCAGGCCCAAAACCGTGGCGCTGGCCCCCAGCGAACCCACCAGAAAGGCGGGCAATAGGCTATGGATCAACTCCGAAGAAACATCCATTAGCAGGCTGACAAAACCCAGCACCCAAATGGCGGGCGGAACTTGGCGCAGCGTACTGGTCATCGGGGAGATGTGTGCATAGGATCAAGCGCTTGAATACTGTTACGCCTTGTCTTTGGGCGCAGTGGAAATGCCCAGCATCGCCCAGAGCGGGCAGAAACTGATGGCGGCAGTAGCCAATAGCACCACCCCCACAACTCCGGTCACCCACATCCAAATTCCAGGAATATAGCCGCTTGCGGCCAGGCCGATCAAAACCAGCCCAAGCACCGCTCGCACTGCGCGTTCTACCAAACCAAGATTGATTTTCATGATGGACTCCTTGATTAAAGTGTTGCATTTAATTCAATGAGCTACTACAGTTTGCCTGTCGCGTCGGCAATTTAAGAATAATAACGACCGGAAACAGTGCCTATGCTACGCCAATTTGAGGCTGAAGAATATTAGTCCGCGCACAATAATTTTGGTGACTATTCCCCTGGCGATACTGGGGGGAATTTCATCCTATTTCATCTCCGATGGTTATTACCAGTCGCGCACTGGCGAGCTGGTTGCACAGGCGACACACGGAGCGCAGGAAGACGCGGACGACCTGGCAGACAGCATCCGGCGCAACCTGCATTATCTCAGCGGCATCCCGGATTTTCTGAGCCAAGGACTGCGTGTCCAAAACGCGGTAGCCCATTTTGCCCAAGGCGAGACACCTTCTTCACTGCCTTATGAGGTGAAAAAGAGGCGCTGGCTGAAAGACCCGGTGCTGAATGAACTTAACCAAACTCTGGCACATGCCCAGAGCAGTCTCAATGCAGACCTGGTCTATGTGGTCGATGCCGCGGGCGACAGCATTGCATCGAGCAATTGGGATACCCCGGGGAGCACCATAGGCACCAACTACGCCGAACGGGACTATTTCAGGCAAAACAAGGCGGGCCAGCGCGGCATGCAATATGCCGTCGGCAAGACCACGCATATCGCTGGGCTGTATTTCTCCTCGCCCATCGTCATCAAAGGCAAATTCATGGGGGCGGTGGTCGCCAAGGTGGATGTACCCAAGCTGTCGTTCCTGACCAAGCTGACCGATGCCTTTGTAACCGACAGGAATGGCGTCATCATCCTGGCGCATGACCAGCCCATGGAAATGAAAGTGTTGCCGGATGGCGCGCTGCATACCATGCCGCAACAGGACATCATCAACCACTACCAGCGAAGCGATTTCCAGACGTTGCAAATCGGGCCTTGGGGCAAAGGGGAGTTTGCCTCGGTGCAACGTATAAACGGGGAAGACGTTCCTCACCTGCTGGCAACCAGGGAGTTGCCCGAGTATGGCCTGACTGTCCACGTAGAAAACGAACTGCCCGCTATGTTGATCCTGGAGCGGCAGCGTTCCTGGATTCCGCTATGGACAGGCATCGCCCTCAGCTTCCTGGTATTGATTGGCGGCATCGCGGCGTATTACTTTCAGCTCATCAGGCGGGCGAAGCGGCAATTGCTCAAGAGCCAAAACCGGCTGGCAACGCTGCTGCAGACCTCCATAGACGGCGTAGTCGGTATGGATGTTCATGGCCGGATCACGCTCTGGAATGACTCGGCGGAACAAATGTTCGGCTGGCGCAGTGAAGAGGTGCTGGGAAAGCAGTTGCACACCGTGATCATTCCAGAGCGTTATCGCGAACAGCATCTCAGAGGACTGGAAAAATTCAACAGCACTGGAGAGGCGAAAGTGCTGGGCCACCGCATCGAAATTTTTGCGCTGAAACGCGATGGCCGAGAATTTGCCATCGAACTGGCGATTGCCATGGTGGAGAATGAAGGAAGGCGGGAATTCGGCGCATTTGTGCGCGACATCTCCCGGCGCAGGCGGGCTGAAGCACAATTACTGGAAAGCGAGCGCAGCTATCGCGAACTGATGGAACAGGCCGCAGATGCCATTTTCGTCGTCGACCATGAGGGGTATCGGTTCCTGGACGTGAACCATGCCGCTTGCGAGATGCTGGGTTATACGCGCGATGAATTGCTGCGCATGGGGGTGTTGGACCTGCTCGATCCGGCAGATACCATACACGAGCCGATCAGGTTTGCCGAGATGTATGCAGGGCAAACCATACACATGCAACGCCGTTATCGCCGCAAGGACGGAAGTTATATTTCTGCAGAGTTGAGGGCGCGCATGCTGGCCGATGGCCGGCTGCAGGCAATCGTGCGCGATATTTCCGCGCGCAAGGCCATAGAGGAGGCCGTCCGCAAACGCGAAGAGCAATACCATGCGGTGATCGAGACTTCGGTAGAGGGGTTCTGGATGGTTGACATGCAGGGGCGGCTGCTGGAAGTCAATTCCGCCTATGAGCGGCAATCCGGCTACAACCGCCAGGAACTGCTTGCCATGCGCGTGTCCGATCTCGAGGCGGTGGAGCATCCAGAGGAGATCGCGGCCCATATCAATAAAATCATGCGCGACGGCCATGACCGCTTCGAGACCCGCCACCGGCGCAAGGATGGCAGAATTTGGCCGGTCGAAGTGGTGACGACTTTCTGGCGGGAAGGCAACCTGATCTTCGCCTTCTTTACGGATATTACCGAACTCAAGCAGGCCGCAGAGCGCGCGCAACTGGCGGCAAAAATATACCAGGCCAGCAGCGAGGCCATCATGGTGACCGATGAGAACAACCGCATTATCGAGATCAACCCTGCCTTTACCCGCATTACCGGCTATACACTTGAGGAAGTGGCGGGCAAGAATCCCAATATCCTGCAATCCGGCAAACACGACAAAGAATTTTACCGGGTGATGTGGCAGGCAATCCTGAACGAAGGCGGCTGGCAGGGCGAAATATGGGATCGCCGCAAGAATGGCATGCTGTATGCCAAATGGGCAACCATCAACGTCCTTTATCATACCGATGGCAGCGTGTACCGGCATGTGGCGCAATTCTCCGACATCACCGAGAAAAAGCAGCAAGACGAACTGATCCTGCGCCAGGCAAGCTTCGACACCCTGACCGGCTTGCCAAACCGTCGCTTGTTCCGGGACAGGCTGGAAATTGAAATCAAAAAGGCGGATAAAAATCGCGCGGGATTGCCGTTGGCATTGTTATACCTCGATCTCGACCGCTTCAAGGAAATCAACGACACTCTGGGTCATGCCAAAGGCGATATTTTGCTGGTGGAAGCGGCCCGCCGCATCCGCAAATGCGTGCGCGAGACCGATACCGTCGCGCGCCTTGGAGGGGACGAATTCACCGTGATCCTGCCGGAGGTGGGCGACCAATCCCAGCCCGAACGCATAGCGCTGGCTATCAGCGGCGAGTTGGAAAAACCGTTCGACCTTGGCGATGGACATATCGGATACGTTTCCGCCAGTGTCGGCATTACGCTGTATCCGAACGATGCGGGAAATTATGAAGAGCTGGTGAAGCATGCGGACCAGGCAATGTATGCGGCCAAGTCGCTGGGGCGCAATCGTTTCAGCTTTTTCACCGCATCCATGCAGCAGGGCGCTCGGGAGAAACTGGCGCTGACCAACGATCTGCGCCAGGCATTGGCGCGCAATGAATTGCAGGTTTACTACCAGCCCATCCTCGAGCTTGGGAGCGGGCGCATCACCAAGGCAGAAGCCCTGCTGCGCTGGAAACACCCTGCACGCGGCATGGTCAGCCCGGCTGTGTTCATTCCTTTGGCGGAAGAGGCCGGGCTGATTTATGAAATCGGCGAGTGGGTGTTTCGGCAATCCATCGCCCAAGTGGCGGAATGGTACAAGCTTTTTGGCAACATCATCCAGGTCAGCGTGAATAAATCCCCGGCGCAGTTCGAGCATCCCGGAAAACATACCTGGGCAGAGCAGATGAAAAAACTGGGACTGCCCGGCAACGGGATTACCGTGGAAATCACCGAAGGATTGCTGTTCAAGGAATCGGCCAAGGCCAAGGAGCGGCTGCTTGAATTCAGGAACAGCGGAATCGAAGTCTCCATCGACGATTTCGGCACAGGGTTTTCCTCCCTGTCCTACCTCAAGCAATTCGATATCGACTATATCAAGATAGACCGTTCTTTCGTCAAGGATTTGGAGCAAGATCAGGACGACAAAGCGCTGACCGAGGCGATCATCGTGATGGCGCACAAGCTCGGCATCAAAACCATAGCCGAAGGCGTGGAAACGGAAGCGCAGCGTGACTTGCTGGCATCGTTCGGCTGCGATTACTGGCAGGGATTTTTATATTCTCCCGCAGTGCCCGCAGACGAATTCCGCAAACTGCTTGAGAAAAAGGCATTTGAGGCGGGGAGTTAGAAACATAGTTGAGTACGGCTTGCTGGCGATAAACCGTAATAATGGCCTTCAAATCCAGTTTTAAAATGTCAAATATTCTGATATGATGCGCGACTTCGTAAAAACGCGCCCGTAGCTCAGCTGGATAGAGTACTTGGCTACGAACCAAGGGGTCAGGAGTTCGAATCTCTTCGGGCGCGCCATATTCAAAGGCTTCCAGCGATGGAAGCCTTTTCATTTGTACTATAGAATCAAGCTTGTACTATTCATTCTTCCCTTTTAGGGCTCGATAGGGGCTGCACGACCTCTGGCCGCCTCCGGTAGATCGCCTGGGTCGTCCGTGGATCTGTGTGCGAAAGCAGCGCACGGGCATGGTCCAGCGAATCAGCATCACTTGCCGTCTTGGCACGAATGTCATGCTCGTGGAAACGCTCCTGGATCCGGGTTTCTTTTAGAGCACGGTCAACGAACCGTTGCCACATGCTGTCCCATCCGTGGCAGGCGCCCGTCTTTTCGTTGATATATCCCTCGCCCTTTCGATTGCAGAATAAAAAGGATGAACTGACCGGTCGAACTGCCTTGGCAGATTCGATCGTGGAGCGGAGTTCGGGTATCCAAGAATAAATCGTACGTTTGCCACTCGATTCTTTAGTCTTGTTGCGCTGGATATGGATACCATCTTCCTTCAGATTCGACATGGTCAGGCGAAGCAAATCACCTCGCGCCATTCCCGTCATCAACTTGAGTTGGACATATGCTTGGATGACCTTCACACTGCCTTTCTCGCGCTTTGAGGGTAGTTGAAGCAGATCGTTAATTTCCCAATCTTCGAGATAACGGTCACGCGGTTTCTCGGCTCGTAATCGCACCTCACCCTTGAATGGGTGCCTGTCTATCAAGCCCCACTCGACGGCTTTAGTGAACGCATGGCTCAGGATCTCAATTTCTCGGTGAGCAGCTGTACGACCTCCAGTAACGCGTCCATTCTCATTCAGTTTCTTCTGGCTGCGCTTGTCGGCGTATTGGTAAATCATACTTGGCTTAATGTCCTGCAAAGACAGCTTTCCGAACACGTCCCGCAACATTTTAATCCATAGATTATTTAGCGACCTTGTTGCAGGCGCCTTCTCGGGTACCACTTCTAGTGCATATCGGTCTAGCAAATCAGCGATGGTTCGTATGTCTTCTTTGTCAAAACCTGACAGGCGCTCGCTCCACGCGCTATAAGCCTCAGTTAACGACTTCCCAAGCCGAAAAAGCTTTTTTCCATCCCAACGATATTCGAGGCCTGGCGGCACTTGGTAGTAATACGCGTTGTGAACAAAGCGCCAGCGCGCGGGCAGTCCCTGATTTTCTTTTTTCCTTGGTTTTGGCATATTTAGATGGCATCCCAGTTCGGGGTAGCGTTTTTAATCTTACGCTTGTCGGTCATGCCACAAAGCAGATTTTCGAGATGCACGCGCAAAACCAAGATTGATCCGTCAGGCCGAACGCGATGTTCTATTCCCATCGACATTAGCACGCGCGCCTGCGCCTTTGGCCTTGTGCGTCCGGTTAGCTCTTTAAGTTCATCGCGGGTAAGTAATAGGCTCATACGTAAAATCTTGCATGAGTCTTTGAGGAATTCTTCGGCGAAAAGCACGCATTTCTGCAACTGCTCGCCAAAGATTTGTGACCATTTTGGGGGTACGGCGTGAAAAGATGAAAAATTCTTCTTTGGAAATTTGTCGACTTCTTTAAATTGTGTGAGCGTCCAGGTAATTTTAGAGGGAGAAAACACATCAACTATTGCCACGAACCCAGTCTGAATCCGCATAAGTGCAACGTCGCGGACGTTAACAGCCAAAATCTTACTCGAGGAGTTGAAAAAACCGGCCTTTTTCGCCGGAACTTGAAGAAGTTTTTACACTATCGTTGTTTCACCAACATTTTCTATGGATGGTGAGACTATGAATGCGAGATATTTTTCTTTGGACAAACTACTAGCATGCCGCGTAGCCGCAAGCTATGCAGTCGGTGGCTTGTATGAGCCTGAGAGGGGGGCTGACCATCGTGCTTTGCGCTCCTCACTTGTGGGGGATGCCATATGAAAAAAATGCCACTTCATTACAAGATCCTCGCCCTCTGTTTCACGGCCACCGCGATGGTTATGGGTGCTGCGGGTGCCTTTGATCGAGGAGGTACTCCGTTAGACGAAGTGCTACTTGTGACGGCCGCCATCGCCATGACCGGTGCCGTCCATTTCCTGCTAGCGTATTCAAGACATCCGGTATGCTGGGCGCTTTGGGTTGGGTGTCTCGTCTGTGTCCTTTACGGGCAGGTTTGCTTTATTGTAAATGCGAGCGAACGCGCAGGTCAGGTTCATGCCAAACAGACACCCCAAGTGGTGGGCGCGGTGCGGGAGATTGAAGCCATTCGCGAAGACTTGGACAAGATAACCGCCAAGCCGGTCTCGGTAGTAGCCTCTGAACTGGCAGCCACGGCTGGGTGGCAGAAGCGAAGCGCCCTAAAGACCGAGCTGGAGGAGGCTCGCCGTGCAGCACGCCTGCACGATAAGCTCGTAACATTGACTACCGCGGAGGCCGCTTTCGAAGTAATGGGCGCTACTGACCCGGTTACTGAAAAACTCGCGTCACTACTGGGCGTTACTCGGGACAGTATCGCACTATTTGTGAGTCTGGTCATTTCAGTCTTGCTCGAATTAGTGGGGGTGTTCTTGTGGTCAGGGCTATATGAGTATCGAGGACATATTCCCAAAGGGGACGATACGCCCTCACGCTACGAGGACCTTATTTCTAAAGTCAGAGATGAGATTCGGGCGGGCGGGCTGAAGCCAACCGTAGCAGAAATCAGGAAGTTCTTGGGGTGTGGTCAGTCAACGGCCATGAAGATACACCGACACATTCATGCACAAAAGGAAGACGGGAAGCCAGCATGGAGACGTTTGCGCAACAAATTGGCGAAATTTATATTCACATTGGATCGAACGCCATCTAATGAAATCTGACCACCTCCAGCGCGGAGGTCGGAAGAGATTGAAACTTAATATGTTGTTTACCGGCGAATCCATTCGCCTAAGATAATTAACCGTTGACGCGGGATTTCGGTGTTGTTGCAGACGAATTGTTGCGTCGTTATTGCCATCGCCCGGTTTCAAGCCTCTTCAAGGCAATTTACCAAGTCGACAGAGCAGAAAATATTTATACACGCAACAGTCAACATCCTGAATGCTTAACTTGGGGGCGTCTCCGAGGAAGTGCATTGCTAAATTGTCGCTTACGCTGAGTTGAGGGGCTGCCTCGGCCTGAACGCCATTTTCGCTTGGCAGCCGTAGATTTCCAGGTAATTACTTGAGCAATGATACATTGAGTCACAAAACTACAACACAGTAAGATGTAATGCCGGCGCAGCATATTGCACCGCGAGGTAGGTCTCCCCAATAAGGGTTTCCATCCCGTTTCGCCCCTGTTTTTCTCCGCTTGTGGTGTTGGAGAAGAGCTCGGACCGGTCTCGCTCTCTTTCGTGTGGGACAAATTGCTGCACGGCGCCCACAGCCGTCTGACTGAGCAATCCACATGCACTATGGTCGGCACGTCCGATTGTTGGATCCTTAGCAGCCAAGATCCGGGTTTTGGCCAACGAGTGATTGGCACCATATGGTTTTGACATGTTTTCTTCTGGGCGAGGAAGATATCTAACCTCCTTGAGGGGGCCAGGTTTTCCTGCGGGTTTATTGAAGGATCACCTAAAGGTAATCGGTTTTGGATGCAGCTTCGGCTGCGCGCATTCCTGGCGTGGCCAGGAAATCCAGGAACCAGCACGGTTGCGCCTGTGCTCAGAAAGCACACGCGCTACACTGCTGGATTCTATGGACGAGTTTTGTTCGTGGGCGTCGCCAGCTGTGCGACGGTGATTTGAATGCCCTGAGTCTTTTCAGCCCGAGGCGGCAGGCTTAGTCAAATATCATGCTATTTCGTGCGGCTGTCAAGAGCCAAATCTATTACGGCGTGTTATGTTCGTCGCAAGATTCGGAGACGTGCGGCTACCTCTGGATAGCGCGTGTCACGATTTGCTTGCCTCGTGCATATTCTTGACGCTCATGAGAAGCCGTTCCGGTAGAGCTTGATCAGGCATCCCAGTCCGTGATGATCACTAAATCTTCTGCTCATAAGCACAGGAGCATTGTCTTGGCTTCACTCCACTGCAAACTCTATTGCCTGAAGTTCAGGCGTCTCCTATTAGCAATCTCTAGGTACATAATAGGCCGTTTTGCATATTGTTGGGTCACATGTTTTGAGGTAGGGTTTAGCCCGATGATTTTCAGAAACTAAGGTGCCAACGGCCTATATATCGAGTAGCATAGTGAAGGCGGTGCTGCGCTGTTTGACTTGCCATGAAAGTTCTGAGCCGTCCCTAATCGAAGTGTTGGAGCAGAAGATTGAAATGCAGACTGTAATAGACAGCACCCAGGTGCCAAAGCAATCCATCTTGCCACAGTATCTGTAAGCGAGAGATTTCGGTGCCCCTCGACTTTGTTACCCTCGACGCCCTACGTGTTCACCACCCTGCGTGGCGACTGTTGCGTTCAGACCATGCAGCGTTGGTGGCGAGCTTTCTGTATAGGGTATATGTAGCCCCCAATGTGCGGGTGATGGCGGCGGCTGATCTAGCCGAGGCACTGGAAGATGAGTTGTACGCGCTGCGCCAGCAACTGGGTGATGATGCCTTCCCCAAGCATGCACTCGACTACCTAAATGACTGGGCCGCGCCGGACAGGGGCTGGCTGCGCAAGTTCTATCGCCCCGGCACAGATGAGGCCCAGTTCGACTTGACGCCTGCCATCGAAAAAGCCATCGTTTGGCTGGAACAGCTTGCAGAGCGTCAATTTGTTGGCACCGAGTCACGCTTGCTCACGCTTTTCGATTTGCTCAAACAGATGAGCGAGGGCAGCGAGGCAGACCCTGCCAAACGCATCACAGAGCTGCACAAGAAGCGCGACGAGATTGATGCCGAGATTGCGCGGGTGTTGTCGGGCAATGTGCCGCTGTTGGACGACACGGCCTTGAAGGATCGCTTCCAGCAGTTCATGCAGGGTGCACGTGAGTTGCTCACCGACTTCCGCGAGGTGGAGCACAACTTCCGCCAGCTCGATCGTCGGGTGCGCGAGCGCATTGCCTTATGGGAGGGGAGCAAGGGCGCGCTGTTGGGAGAAATCATGGGCGAGCGCGATGCGATTGCTGATTCCGACCAAGGCAAGAGCTTCCGGGCGTTCTGGGATTTCCTGCTTTCCAGTCGGAGGCAGGAGGAATTGACCGAGCTGCTAGATCGAGTGCTGATATTGCCCGCTGTGGCGGATATGAAACCAGATACCCGCACGCGCCGTGTGCACTACGACTGGATGGAAGCTGGCGAGCATACCCAGCGCACGGTCGCGCAGCTGTCGCAGCAATTGCGGCGTTTCCTTGATGACCAAGCATGGCTGGAGAGTCGCCGCATTATGGACATCCTGCATAGCATCGAGGGCAAGGTGCTTGCTCTGCGCGATTTGCCACCACCCGGCGTGGTGATGGAGATTGCCGCATCCAACGCCGACATCGATCTGGCGATGGAGCGCCCCTTGTTCACTCCCAGCATCAAGCCGGTGATTGCCAACCTAGCCTTGCAAGCGGGCGATGAGGACGTCGACCCTTCAGCACTCTTCGATCAGGTGGTCGTAGACAAGGCTCGGCTTGTCAGCCATATCCGTCACGCCTTGCAGGACAAGGCGCAGATTACTTTGAATGAACTGGTGGTCACCCAGCCTTTGCAGCATGGGTTGGCCGAGCTGGTGGCTTACCTGCAGCTGGGCTGCGAGACATTCAGCACCGTGGTGGATGAGGGCACTCCCGAGCCCATTATCTGGCAGGCCGTGGCTCCGGACGGTTTGGAGTTAACCAGAAGCGCGCGGCTACCACGGGTGATTTTCATCCGCTGAAGAAGAGCAAATAAGGGGGCGATAGATGGAAGAACAAAAACCGACAACAGAAAATATGCCGGATCCCGCTGCAAATTTATCAGTACTGCTCATCAGCTTGCTTAAGAGTGTGCTGTACCGCGACGGCGACGAGCGACTGTGGGGGGCTCTATTGAATCTGCAAGCGCGGGTGCGTGACTACGTAGCGGTTCTCAACCTCGATTTAGTGCTGGACGAAGCGGAAGGCTACGCCTTTCTTAAGAGTCGGCCAGAGCCAGCGGATGATGATCCGGCGCCACGCCTGCCTCGGCTAGTGGCGCGCAGACCCTTGTCTTTCCTTGTGAGTTTGTTACTGGCACTATTGCGAAAAAAAATGGCCGAGTTCGATGAGGGCGGTGGCGATACGCGACTTGTGCTCAGTCGCGATGACATTGTAGAGCTGGTGCGGGTCTTCCTGCCCGATGGCTCCAACGAGGCGAAGCTGGTCGACCAGATTGAGACCACCCTCAACAAGGTGGTTGAGCTGGGCTTTTTGCACAAACTCAAGCCATCTGGCGGAAGTTCCACGGGATCGCCCGGTTACGAGGTGCGGCGCATTCTTAAAGCCTTTGTCGATGCGCAATGGCTGGCCGAGTTCGATGAGCGCCTCGCGAATTACCAGACGCAGTTGGCCGGAGTGGAGAGTCCTAGGGAGGGCTTGAGCCATGAATAACCCTCAATCCATGGGGCCTGACTTTGCGGACGACGACACGCTGTCTGGATTTCGCCTGACTCGTCTAGAGGTATTCAACTGGGGCACCTTCGATAGCCGGGTATGGACGCTGCAACTGGATGGCCGCAATGGGTTGCTCACTGGCGATATCGGCTCAGGCAAATCAACTCTGGTGGATGCGATCACAACCCTACTGGTATCCGCAAACCGCATCGCCTACAACAAGGCCGCTGGCGCGGACAGCAAAGAAAGGTCGCTGCGTTCCTACGTGCTTGGGAACTACAAGTCTGAGCGCAACGAGGTTACCGGTGCGTCCAAGCCGGTTTCACTGCGCGACCACAACAGCTACTCGGTCATCCTCGGCGTGTTCCACAATGCTGGCTATGACCAGACTGTAAGTCTCGCTCAGGTGTTCTGGATGAAAGAGTCCCAAGGACAGCCTGCACGCTTCTTTCTCGGTGCGGAGAAGGCTCTCTCCATTGCTTCCGATTTCGCCAACTTTGGCTCGGACATTACCAAGCTACGCAAGAAACTCCGTGGGATGGGGGCTGAATTACATGACAGTTTTCCGCCCTACGCGGCCTGGTTCCGCCGCCGTTTCGGTATCGAGAACGATCAAGCGCTTGAATTGTTCCATCAGACGGTGTCGATGAAGTCCGTAGGCAATCTCACCGACTTCGTGCGTAGCCACATGCTGGAACCCTTCGAGGTGGTGCCGCGCATTCAGGCGCTTATTGGGCACTTTGATGATCTTAACCGCGCCCATCAGGCGGTTCTCAAGGCACAGCAGCAAGTGGAGTGGTTGACGCCCCTGGTAGCCGATTGTGCCCGCCACGGTGCGCTGGTAGCCGAAGTCGAGGCCTTGCGCCGTTGCCGCGAGAGTCTGCGTGCCCATTTTGCAGGGCTGAAGCTTAGTCTGATCGACAAACGATTGGGCCTGCTGGTCGAGGAATGGGATCGCGTCGATGGACAGGTGCAGCGGCTCGGCGCCGTCCATGATGAACAAGACCGCCAAGTCGATGAACTGAAGCGGGCGATCAACGACAACGGCGGGGATCGCCTGGAGCGACTCGCCGCCGATATTCGCAAGAAAGAACAGTTGCGGGATACGCGCAAGGCCAAGTCCGGTCGCTACGGCGAGTTGGCCGCTGTGCTGGGTGAGCAGATAGCGGCGGACGTCTCGGCCTTCGCTGCCCAGCGCGGCCAGTTCAAAGTCTGGCGTGAAGAAGTGGGCAACCGTGATGCCGACCTGCAAAACACACTTACTGAGCACGGGGTGACGCTGCGGCAAGGCAAGCTAGAACACGACCAGTTGTCGGCAGAGATCGACAGCCTCAAGCGCCGTCGCAGCAACATCGATGATCAGCAGATCCAGATTCGGGCCGCACTGTGTGCGGCGTTAAGTCTGAGCGTCGACGACATGCCATTTGCTGGGGAGTTGATCCAGGTGCGCGACGATGAACGCGAATGGGAGGGGGCGGCCGAACGTCTGCTTCGGGGTTTTGGTCTGGCACTGTTAGTGCCCGATGCTCATTATAAGGCTGTGGCGGAATGGGTGGATGGTAGCCATTTGCGTGGCCGCTTGGTGTACTTTCATGTGCGGACGCGCAAGACAGGTGAACTGCCTGATCTGCACCGCGATTCCCTAGTTCGCAAGCTGTCCATCAAACCTGATTCGCCGCACTACGACTGGTTGGAGCGCGAGCTTCCCCACCGTTTCGATGTCGCTTGCTGTGCGACGCAAGAGCAGTTTCGCCGCGAGACGCGCGCCATCACCCGTGCGGGCCAGATCAAGGACCCAAGCGGGCGCCACGAAAAAGATGACCGTCATCGTATCGACGACCGCAGCCGCTACGTGCTGGGCTGGAGCAACAACGCCAAGATTGCCGTGCTGGAATCCAAGCGCCGCCAGCTAGAAACTCGACTGGGTGAAGTTGGCAGCCAGATTGGGAGCATCGAGGAAGAGCGCAAGGGCCTGCGGAATCGGCTCGACGCGCTGACACGTCTAGAAGAGTTCACCACGTTCGATGAACTCGACTGGTCGAGTGTGGCGGCGGAGATCGCATTGCTTGAAGATGAGCGCAGGAGATTGGAGTCGGCCTCAGATGTACTCAAGGAATTGAATGAGCGCATGCGGGAATTGCAGCAGGCCCTCAAGAACACAGAAACCGAATTGCAGGGAGCGCGCGACAAGCGGGCAAAGGTGGAGCAGCGGCGCTCGGATGCACAGGATCTTCGACAGCAAACGGCTTTGCTGATAGAGGGAGTGATTGTGGACGAAGCGCTGTCGGCAACGCTCGAAACCATGCGTGCCGAAGCGCTGGGCGATCATCAGTTGACCGTGGAGTCGTGCGACAACCGCGAACAGGATGTCCGCACCTGGCTGCAGGCGCGGATTGACGCAGAAGACCAGAAACTCAAGCGCTTGGCCGAAAAGATCATCAAAGCGATGGCGTCCTTTAAGGAGATGTTCAAGCTCGAAACAGCCGAGATGGATGCCAGTATCGAGGCTTCCTTCGAGTATGAGAACTTGTTGGCCCAGTTGAATCGCGACGATCTGCCACGCTTCGTCGCTCGTTTCAAAGAGCTGCTGAACGTCAACACCATTAACGAAATCGCCAATTTCAACGCACAGTTGGCACGCGAGAGAGAGACTATCAAAGAGCGTATTGCGCACATAAACCAATCCCTCGGCGAGATCGACTACAACCCTGGACGATACATTGTGCTTGAGTCGCAGGCCAGCCCCGATACCGAGATTCGCGACTTCCAGCAAGAATTACGCGCTTGCACAGAGGGTGCAGTGACGGGTTCTGACGACGCCCAGTATTCCGAAGCCAAGTTTCTTCAGGTCAAGCTCATTATCGACCGATTTAGAGGGCGCGAGGGTTTGTCCGACCAGGATCGGCGCTGGACGGCAAAGGTTACCGACGTGCGTAACTGGTTCTTGTTTGCCGCCAGTGAGCGTTGGCGAGAAGACAACACCGAGCACGAACACTACTCGGATTCAGGCGGTAAGTCGGGTGGACAGAAAGAGAAGCTGGCCTACACCATCCTCGCTGCCAGTCTGGCCTACCAGTTTGGATTGGAATGGGGAGCGGTGCGCTCACGCTCCTTCCGCTTTGTGGTGATCGACGAAGCTTTCGGGCGTGGTTCTGATGAGTCTGCGCAGTACGGCCTGAAGTTGTTCCGACAGCTTAACCTGCAGTTGTTGATAGTCACCCCGCTGCAGAAGATTCACATTATTGAACCTTTTGTATCCAGCGTCGGTTTTGTGCACAACGAGGGTGGACGCGCTTCCAAGCTGCGCAATTTGTCTATAGAGGAATACCGGGCGCAAAAAGCGACGATGGCATCCCAGGCCGCGCAGGAGGCGGCGCCGTGAATTGGACGACGCCCAAAGACTTGAAGACACAACTAACGCGGTTGTGGGATCGAGGCGAATTGCTGCGGGACGTGGTAACAGGCAATGTGCGCTTCCCATTGCGGCTGTCGCTTAAGGTGCCCGAATCGTCCGACATCACTGATCGATTTGATTCAGTGCGCGCTTGGATTGCCGAACTGTCGTCCGCTACTTCATTGTACCTAGAATGGCAGGAGTTCCGCCACCGTGTACAGGGTGCGCAACGTTTACCCGTCAGTGCTTGGATCAACTCAGTGGAGGATGCGCTAACTTGGCTGGGCAAGCGCCGAGAATGGGATCGCTTCTCTGCGCTTGTTTACGCAACTCGGCAAGCCAATCCCGCGTTGCTGTCCTGGCTGGAAAAACGCCCTTTGCGAGCTTTGGAATTGAATGACGATTGGCCTCGACTACTGGCCGTGGTGGGCTGGCTCATGGATCATCCACGCCCGGGTGTCTACCTCCGTCAGGTAGACTTACCAGGTGTGCACACCAAGTTCATAGAAGTGCATCGCAGTGTTCTGGCTGAATTGCTTGATCTTGCACTTCCTTCTGATGAAATTGATGCCACGAAAACTGGTATCAGCCAATTCGCAGACCGGTATGGCTTTTTAGATAAGTCGGCGCTGATTCGCTTCCGAGTGCTTGATCCCACGCTGCAATTGTTATCCGGTCCAATTTGCCCGGATATCACCTTGGACGCCGATAGCTTTAGCCGTCTAGGCATGAATATAAAACGAGTCTTCATCACCGAGAACGAAACTAATTTTCTAGCCTTTCCTCCTGTGTCAGATTCGATCGTAATTTTCGGCAAAGGTTACGGCTGGGAACCGCTCTCTCGTGCTCGTTGGCTAAGGATAACCCCAGTCCATTACTGGGGCGATATTGATACCCATGGCTTCGCCATCCTAGATCAGCTTCGTGCGCACTTCAGCCATGTGTCATCCTTCCTTATGGACAGGGAGACTTTACACAAACATGAATTGCACTGGGGCGAAGAGCCAGATCAAGTACTCTATGACCTATCTAGGCTCAACTCCCAAGAGCGCGCTCTTTTTGATGACCTGCGTGACAACTGCATTCGGAAAAACCTTCGACTAGAGCAGGAACGAATAGGGTTTGACTGGGTAGCAGCTAGATTGCAGAAATTGGAGATATCCGTTTCCGGCTAAGGAGAACAATTCTAATACTAAGTCGAAAGGACCGAGGCGAGGGGGCGCGATTGCGCGTTCAACTTGTTCACGGCACTGGACTGAGTGCTCAAATTCGCTGGAATGCGCACCTCGCGTCAGGAGTGCGGCCGAAAACGGTAGCCAGAGTCCAATCTCATATGCGGAGCATTTCTTACTACGCGTGGGCTGCTATCGCAAATAGACCAGGGTTATGTCTGGCCTAAAATGCCCCAGTTCCTGGCTTACGATTGCCAGCGCCTCATTGAAGGTCATCCCCAGTGATTGGAGTTGTGCCATCCTTTTCTGTGCATAGGTATGCCGACACCCATGTCCCCCATTACTCCACTCCAGGATACGCTTAGATG